>JBKBWB010000178.1:0-4796 GCA_046289215.1 Asticcacaulis sp.
CGCGGCTCAACCCACGACGCCATGTCCCATAAACGGTTCCAACCACACCTTACCGTCTCAACCCACTCCGTCTCGTCTCGTAACGTCAAACATAAACGACTATGAAAATAGGCTTCTTTTTGAAGAGTGCCGGAGTCCGTAATAACGCAGTAACAGCTCGCAATTAGGGCCTGCATGTCGAAATAACCAACTGGATTAACGATCGTAATATTTTTTATTGAGTTTAAATTGTCATTCAGCCCAAATTCATCAATCGCCTTTCTCGTTCTTGGGTGAATTACGAGTAAAATAGTTTTATCTTTTAAGAAGCTTTCGGATAGATTGCGTAAATAATCGATAATTTTCATTAAGTCTGGTTTTGATCTTGTATTCTCGCTTCTATGAACTGTGCATAGGGCGTATTCATTTTTACGTAAATTCAAAGAGTGAATTATGTTGCTGCTTGCGTTATTGCGTGCATAAACCGAGGCGTCAAAATGTAAATCTCCAACATTAAAAACATTTTTAGTTATGTTTTCAGAAGATAAGTTATTGACTGCATTTTCAGTCGGACAAAATAAAGCATGTGAGATGTGATCGGTAATTTTTCTGTTCAATTCTTCGGGCATATCCGTTCTGTGGCTTCTCAATCCCGCCTCAACATGTGCGATGGGGATATTCATTTGCGCAGCACAAAGTGCAGCGGCCAATGTCGAATTTGTATCGCCATAAACCAAAACGGCATCTGGTTTTTCTAGAGTCCAGATGGAGCAGAGATTTTTCATTAAATTCGATGTAAATTCTACAGTGTAGTTGTTTATTGTTTCATTCAATGGAGAAACAAAATATTTTGGAGTCTGAATTTTTAGTTCATCGAAAAAAATTGCGGACAAATTGTCATCATAATGTTGTCCGCTATGAATTGTATACTCTTCGATCCACGACTCCTGTTGCAAAACTCTGCTCAAGGCTGAAGATTTAATGAATTGCGGTCTTGCGCCAATGACAGTTGATAATTTGAATTTTTTTGTCACGACGAGACTTTCAAATTTAGAGGGACAGGATTTTATATTAACAGGGAAGGGTGTGTTTTGTTAGTCGTCTGAGCCTTGATGATTGTTGATATATTCGGATTCGCACAAGCCATAAGTCGATGGATGAAGAACATCGAGATGATAGTTTTCTATTTTTACCGTCTTGTTCGAGACTGTGTATTAGTCTGATGCTATCCTCTATATTCAATTTTCACAGGTCAGTTTTTATACATTCGCTTCATGGCAGCCAGATGTCCTCAATGCCCCGCGTGCCGTCCAGTCGGGACACTTGGACCACGATATCGATCAGGCGGCTCGAATAATCAATAATCTCCTGACGGTTAAGGCCCAAGCCACTTTGCAGCACCATGAGCGCCAATTGATCCAGCGCGCCTTGAGGGGAATTGGCATGTATGGTGGTGAAGGATCCAGGGTGTCCGGTATTGATCGCCCGAAGGAATGTGACGGCTTCCTCACCCCGAATTTCGCCGACGATCAGCCGGTCCGGGCGCATGCGTAGAGACGCCTGTAACAACTCATTGACCGTCACGCGTGCTTCGCCCAGGGCGCCTTTGACAGCCACAAGGCCCACGGCATTCGGCTGGGTCACCACAATTTCTGGCGTGTCTTCGACCACGACTATACGCTCTGAGGCGGGCACTGCTTCCAGCAAGGCATTGAGAAAGGTTGTCTTGCCCGAAGATGTGCCGCCGGAGATCAGGATCGTACGCCGCTCGATGACACCCCGACGCAAAAAGGCAATCGGATCTGCGCGCGCCTCGTCCTGCTCCTGTTGCAGATCGCGCAGGGGGGGAGGTTTCAGGGGACCAGTCGCAAACGCTTCCAGCGGACGGCTGACCAGGCCATGACGGCGGATCGCCAGAGCCCAGCCACGGCGTGTTGCGGGCGGTCCGATAATCTGGATACGGCTCCCATCGGGAAGAGTGGCAGCGAGCAGGGGACTTTCGCGATTGATCCCCTGATGGGCATATCGTGCAACCTGAGACGCGAGGCGGGCCAACAGGTCCGCTGTCACCTCCGGCGCATCAACCCGTTGCATGTGGGTCTGACCGGTCGTCTCGATCCAGACGTCGCCTGTCTGATTCACCATGACCTCGGTGACTTCTGGCTCGTCGAGCCACCGTCGGAATGGGGCCAGATAGGCCGCCAGATAGACACCGTCCTGATAATCTTTAGGGGTCATGGGACGCTCAACGGGGTCAGCGGGTGAAGTCCAGATCGCGCGAGACAAACACCTGAATCGGGGTGCCTTGGGCGACACGGACCGTCGGAGCGATCCGGCTATCGACCTGAAGCGCGGCGGACGCGGCGCTGTTGGCACCCTGGGTCGTCCCGATGATGATGGTGTTGCCGTCCTGTCGACTGGCGGAATTGGCGAGGCCTCCGAGCACAGACAATAGGATTGATGAGCCGAACCGCTGCAGGAAATGCGTATCAACGTCGCCGGTTTGTCCAGCTTGACCCAATCGGTCCGTCGAGGGATCGGCGAGCGTCATACTGGCCCCGTCCGGCCGGATCAGCCGCGTCCAGGTGATGAAGACCCGCTTCTGACCGCTCTGCAGGCCCGAGCGATAAAGCCCGATCAGCCTTGACCCGCGTGGGATCAGGACAGTCGACCCATCAAAACTGCGGACATCACGCGAGACAAGCGCCCGGGTATAGCCCGGCAAGTCCGAATTGACCGCGGTCTCCAGAACCGCCGGGATCAGCGTCCCTTGGGAGACCGTAGCGGACGGATTGCCAATCTGACTGGCCCGCGCTTGTGGAAGCGCTTGCAGCCCGGTCAGATCTTGGACGGTATTGAGGTCCAGTGGAGCCGCCCCGTCCTTTCGGAGGGCATTTTCGGGTGGCGTGGTCTGTGTCGTTGCCGCCGGATCGGGAGCCGAGACATCGTAAACCAAGGCATTGCTGCGCGGACCGGCATCCGGTGCAGCCACGGGACCGGGCATGGGGGCCGAGGCCATCGGCAAAGGCTCTGAGACCGGCGTGTCCGGCATGACGATCACCGGCGTATCCCCGCCCGGACGGGAGATTGGCGCTGGAGCGAGGGGGGGCGTGGCCCCAGCCGTCGTCGCTTCCGGGTTATCAACCCCATTCTGTCGGGTGGTCCGAGCATTATTCAGCAAGACGAGGGTCAAGGCTCCCAAAAAGACCGCGCCTGCCAGCCCTCCGGCCAGCACTAGATTGTCCTTGAGCGCTGATCCTGAGGCAACAGCCGGCAGCGCCTTGAGCGACGCAACGGTCAAGGGCGGCGCACTCGACTTGAGCCCTCCGGGATCGGTTTTGGCGGACGACAGATCTTTGGGGCGCAAGGACACGCTCAGTTCTCCTTTCGACCAAACAGACCCGAACGGGGCTTGACCGGTTCACGCGGGGGTGGCGGGGCGGTCCGGGGCTGAGGCGAAAGGGTGTCGAGCGCTGGCGGCACGAAACGGTCATTGTAAAGGACTGCGGCCAGTTCGCCCCGGCGTAGCACAAAGGCCGGACCCGTCTGCTCAATTATGATATAGCCGCCGCGATAGCCATAATTTACGAGGCTTTCCTTGCCGTCGCTTAGGGCATAGATCGCCGGAAAGGCCACGCCCTCGGCCCACATCAGATAGGTGGCCTGGCCATCGTCGAACATCCGCAACGGCACCAGGGTGCGCTCGCCGGTATAGGTGTAGGCGGTGTTGCGTTTCTCGGGCAAACCCGGGCTGTCCGGGACCAAAGAGGTGTTTGGTTCGGTGTGGACCGGCTCATCCGGATAGGTGAAGTTCAAGCTGTAAAGCCCATTGCCCCTTTGACAGGCCTGAGTGTCCCGGGCCTTGAGATCAAAGTTGTAAGTGCGAAGGTTGGTCACCACCGACATATTGGTGTGGGCTGGTGTCTGAAACGGTTTCACGAAAATCAGATTGCCGCGCTTGTTGGGTGTCGCTTGCCACAGCGTCGCTTCACCGAGGGCGACGTTTTCGATGCGCTCTTTGTCCGCAAACTGGATCAGGCTCTGGAAGCCAACGCAGGTTTCAAGCTTTACCACCTGACCAGGAACATAGGCTAGCGTCTGGACGCGCGGATCTGGGGGGGCAGATGGCGGGCTCGCCGGTTTTGTCGCCGGTGCGGTGGCCAGGCTGGCTGAAAACAGCACAACAGAGAGCAGAGACGCAGACATCATCCGGGGGCCTTTGAAACGGGCGACGGGGGTGAGGCGGAGGGAGCCGGTTTTCGAAACCGCTGGCCCAGACCCGGACGCGGCGTGGCCCGATCTTGAGCATATCCGGTCAGGCTATTGGGAGCGAGGGTAGCGTAAGTGCGCTGGATAAGGCTTTGTCGTTCCAAGCCCTGAACTGTGGGGGCAGAGCCACCAACAGACAGGGTAGTTGAATAACCGTTTGTCCCGAAAAGCGTCTGAGATTGCCCCGTGCCTGGGTAATCGGGCTGTTTGTCCAGTTGTGGATCCGAGGCCATCAGGCTGACCGGATCCCAATGGCGGACCAGCATGAAGGCGACGGCCATAAGCATCAGGATCAAAGCCGCATAGATGAGTGCGCCCATGAAAAGGATCAGTACGGGCTGGCTGTTGCGGGCTGCTGCCGCAGGGTCAGCGACTATAGCCATGAGCACCGGGGTCAGCAGGGCCAGAACCGCTGATCCACCCAAGGTGACCAGCATGGGCACAAAGGCAAAACCCAAGGCCGCGCGAAGCCAGCCGGAAAACAGCCCTCGGGTCTGGGAGAATAGACCAAACACGATAAAAACGGGTCCCAGCGCTAGCAACAGGGT
>JBKBWB010000179.1:0-4784 GCA_046289215.1 Asticcacaulis sp.
GATCGGCTCCGACTCCCCGCCCCTGACTGCACGGCTGGCCATGGCGTTGAAAACCCGGATGCCGACCCTGCAACTCCGAGCGCATATCGCCAATGCCCGAGATGCCTTCGAGATGCTGCGCACCGCCCAGGTCGATGTGGCGATCCTCAGCGACCCGCCGGTCCATACGTCTTTCTATTATGTCCCGGTCAGCGAAGATCATTTGATGGCGGCGCTCCCGGCGAACCATCCGCGCGCCTCGGCAGAGCGATTTGATCTCAATTGGGTGACCGACGAGGTCTTGCTCCTGCGTGAACCCTCGTCGCGGACCCGGTCGGCCATTGAACGCTGCCTGATCAACCAAGGCCTGACCGCCAAGGACAGTCTTGTGCTGCACACCCGCGAGACGATCCGCGAAGGCATCGCTGTGGGACTCGGGATCAGCTTTTTCTATTCCAGCGAATGCCCCCCAGACCCTCGGATCCGCTATTTGCCGCTGCAGTCCCCGGATGCGGCGGCCAATCTGACAGCCTATTTGGTGTGCTTATCTGAGCGTAGACATCTGACCGTCATTCGACGCGCCTTCGAAGTCATGCACCAAAGCTAAAACTTAACAATAAATGCTAAATTAACTCACTTTAAATATCGATTTTTAACACTTTTCCAAAATAGCAAAGCTTCAGTCAGACAAAAATTATAGTCTCCCAAAAAGAGATTCATATGATGTCGATACATTTATTGCATCATATTCCTACGTTGTATGAAAATGATACAGGCCAACTTAGAAAGCTTAACTATATGCCCTTGGAGCCAGCCCTTAGTTCGAAGCCAGCGTTCCGTTGTTCGGCAAAGCTGTCTTTCCTTGCTCTGATTGCAATCTCACTCAGCGCCTGCGCAAGCTACGATAAGAAAACAGGCCTGTATGCACGTCCAACAGGAGGGGCTCCGGCTACCCATAACCTGTCATTATATGGCAATGCCCTGACCTGTCAGATGGTCATGGCTCAAAGATTTGGAGTAAAAAGCCCGCGCGTGGCCGTTGGACGCATTGAGGATTTGACCGGTAAATCGGACTTTGACACGGGGGCCAATATCACCCGCGGGGCCAACCTCTACGCCATGACCGCTCTTGGCCGGGCGGGCTTCAAAGTCGTCGAGCGCTTCGACACGGCAATTTCGGACAACGAAATCGCCTATGCCAAAGAGAAAATTCTCTCTGATGCGCCGGAGATGGCCGGAAAGAGCAGTGATAATTATCGGCGGGTCCTGATCGGGCAGATTGCAGGCTCGGACTATTATATCGTCGGCGGCGTCACCGAGCTGAATTTCAATATCGTCTCGTCAGGGATCGATGCCAAGGGCGGCGCGGTTAATGACAAAGATCCGAAAGGCACGTTTGAAGCGCGCTCATTCGTGATGAACGTGGGTGTGGATCTGCGACTGGTCAACACGCGCTCTCAAGAGGTTGTTGATATGGCCTCTTATCAGAAGCAAATCATCGGCAAGGAAATCCGCCTCGGCGTGTTTGATTTCCTCAATGGCAATATTTTTGACATCTCTGGCGGCAAGAGCAGCCACGAGCCGGTTCACGCAGCGGTCCGTTCGCTCATCGAGCGCGGCGTATTTGAATTTGGTGAAACGCTTTACGGATTTAACGCAGAAGCCTGCCTGACACCCGGTAAAGACCCCATTCAGTTGGCGCAATCCATACCCCACCTGGTTCGCTCTGCGTCGGCCCTGCCCGCTTCCGCTCCGAGTCTCCTGACAGGTCCCATTGTCGACACCACGGCCCAAGCCGCTGAGACTGAGCAACCTCATCGGCCACACTATACGCGCTACGGCCTATATGGGCGCTACACCCTACAATCCATGGGCCCTGTGCAGCCCCATCAGATGGAACAGCCCGTTACGGCTCAGCCCGCCCAATCCTATCCCGCACCTGCACTTGCACCTGCAACGGGCAACTACAGCGCCACAGCCTCGGCACCAATAACCTTACCAAGCCAGTCGGTCGGTCAGGCTCAAGCCCTACCGGGCGCTGAAGCCCCCATCCAAGGGCTCCAGACACAGACCAGCGGCATCGAAAGCACAATCACCAAGCCTGACGCGGCTAAGATTTATCGTCGCCGTCAATAAGCATGACCGGCCGGACGAGACCTTTAAGGAAGATGGGTATGCCCCTAAATCGTGTTTCATATAAGACTTGCCTGACATGGGCCTCAGCCCTGCTTGTAGGCCTTGCAGCATCAGGAAGTGCGCAAGCCGCAAAACCCAGTGCCGGTTATGTCACGCCCACAGGCAAGGCGCCTGTAACCAATAACAATACGGACTACTCACCGGCCCTGTTCTGCCTTGCAGACAGCATGACCACCCACAGGGGGCAAAAGCCCCGGGTTGCTGTAGGGCGGATCAATGACCTGACGGGCAAGGTTGACTTTGACACCGGCGCGCGCGTGTCCCAAGGCGCATCGTTATTCGCGATTACCGCCTTAGGGAAAGCCGGCTTGCCTGTCGTTGAACGCCTCGACGCCGCAGTCGCAGAGATAGAGATCAACTACGCTAAACAGCATCTGTTGTCAGATACACCCGAAATGGCGGGCAAGGACGCCAACAACTATCGCAAGATCCTAGCGGGCCAGATCGCCGGATCCAGCTATTTCGTTGTGGGCGGCATCACAGAACTCAACAACAATATTGCCTCTTCAGGGGTTCAAGCTTTTGTTGGTGCCGGAGCGGGCAGCGACGGCGGCTTTACAAACGCCAAAGGCTCTCTAACGACCAAAAGCCATGTCATGAACATCGGTATTGACCTTCGCCTTATTGATACCCGTACCCAGGAAGTGGTGCGAATGGTCTCTTATCAAAAGCAAATTCGCGGATACGAGACGTCTGCTGGCCTTTCGGGAAAAAGCGGTGACTACGGCGGTGGCCTCGAAGGTGGACGCGGGGCCCTCGAACCCGTTCAAGCGGCGGTCCGAACCCTGATTGAGCGTGGCATCTATGACTTTGCCGAGTATCTCTATTTCGGCGACAAAGAAACAGACTGCATCAACAGCCGTTACTGATTTCAACCCCAAGCTATCAAAACGCCCCGGACACTTCCGGGGCGTTTTTGTTTGCCCCGCGTATCGCTTTGACACACTCAGTAGCGTGCGTCCCTGAGTGAACCACGAGAGCTCAAGCTCACCACACCGAATCAACGACCGCAAGCCTTAAGCAGAACAATAGAATTGGAACCTATACAAATTAAAGCCGACTAAAAAACACATTCGAATTCGTATTGACTGAATAAAATCCAAAATCAATGGCAAAGCTTAAGCATTAAAAATGTCCATAATTTATAATAACTTGCAATTTTTAATTCTTAATTGAAGCCAAAATACGACACACTTGGAAAATTAAAATCCAATTAAGGGAATTATCTTCCTGTGGCGAATTCGTTAATTTATTAATGTGGTACGGCCCTTGCGAGAGAGCTTTTGTGGCTCATAGCCGTCGGGGGGAAACCCTCAAATCAATAACCTGGGAGTAAAAAAAATGCGCAAGCTCAAGACTGCACTGTTTGCAACCGCCGCTCTGTTTGCCGCCACGTCGGCCATGGCCCAATCCACCCCGGCAGCTACGGACTGCTCGGCCGGTGGTCGCCCGCTCTGCGAAATCAACCCGAACATCAACTCGACCCAAGTCAATGGCCGTCTCGACGTTCTGAGCGACGTGCGTGTCGTTGTCCCGACCGTTGAAGGTAAAGTTGACATCAGCTCGACCGCCGTCGGCAACAACTTCTCGCTCGACACCAAGTCGGATGTTGGCAACATCAATGTTGGCCAGAACAACCAGTCGGACATCGTGGCCAACCTGAACGTCAACATCGACACCGCCACTTCGGCTGTTCTGAACGCGACGGCTGTGGCTAACAACACCAGCCTGAAGTTCCGCAGCGCTGACAACATCAACAACACCCAAGTGGCTGGCACCATGCCGACCCCGCCGGCTCCGAACCCGCCGCGCATCGACCCGACTGCACGCGTCAACGTCGCCGTTGGTGAAATCAATGACACTCTCGACGTCAACGCGACGGCCGTGGTCAACAACTTCGCCGTCGAAGGCAAGATGGCCAACCTGAACAGCAACCAATCGGCCTTCAACCAGCCGGTTCACGCTCTGGTCAACGTCTCGGCCACCAAAGTGGGCGAGCTGAAAGTGGCCGGCACCGCCGTCGGCAACAACATCAGCATCAAGTTCTGATCTGAATAAGACCGGCCTCCCGGACTTTCTGGGAGGCCGCCCCTTCTGCTCACGGAGCATTCCATGTTCTTGCGTACGACTGTTCTGGCCCTGATGGCCCTGACCTTGGCTTCACCGACACTGGCTCAATCCTATGCCGGACGGACCAGCGGCACGAGCGCCTCAATGGAAAACGGCTATGGAAACGCCCGTAACCGCATCAATGGCGGCTTTAACCCCTCGACTCGTGACGCCAACAACAATCGCATCATTAGCAATGGCGTGATCCAAACGGGACAAGGCGGCAGCTATTTCAACAGCGATGGCACGTTTGGCGGCGCATCATTGTTACTCGATAACAATACCAATGCCTCGGCCACAGCCGCAGGAAATATGATCACCATTGCTGTCAATGGGTCTTGGAACACGATTGTTCTGAATTCAAAGCAAGTTAACAACGGCAACATCACTGCCACCACCAGCATTAATGGCCGCAGCGTCCAGAATGTCGGCGTGCTGAACTAAACGCGCTTGCACCGCACCACCGGACCCGGCATCAGGGAGGCGCACCCATGCCCCGG
>JBKBWB010000180.1:0-4776 GCA_046289215.1 Asticcacaulis sp.
TGCACCTGTTTGCCATGGGGGCCACGGATGTCGCCAGCTTTGCCCGCGAGTTCTATGCCAACTATGACCGCGAAGGCCTGATCATCGATGTGCGCCGCAATCGCGGCGGCAATATCGACTCGTGGATCATTGAAAAGCTGCTGCGCCGCAACTGGATGACCTGGAAAACCTCTAAGGGTGTGACCTACAACAACATGCAGCAAACCTTCGGCGGCCAGCTGGTGGTTCTGACCGATGAAATGACCTATTCGGACGGGGAAACCTTTGCCAATGGGGTCAAGACCCTGAAACTGGCCCCGCTGATCGGTACCCGGACCGCCGGGGCCGGGGTGTGGCTGTCGGATCGCAACCGCCTGATGGATGGCGGCATGGCCCGCATCGGCGAGACCGGCCAATATAACGCTGCGGGTGAGCTGCTGGTCGAAGGCGTCGGGGTCACACCGGACATTGTGGTGGAAAACAAGCCCTATGCCACGGCTACCGGACAGGACGCCCAGCTCGAAGCGGCCCTGTCACATCTGCTGCAACGTTTGCCTAAGCGGTAAGGTTTGGGTGCGCCTCTCCTCCCTGTGGCGACAGCCATGGGGAAGGGCTGAGCGCAGCGAAGCGGAGGGGGGTAAAGCATCCGTCACCCTCGGACGTGATCCGAGGGCCTGCCGCCGCGCCGCTCAGAGGGATCCTCGGATCACGTCCGAGGATGACGAAAACGATCGTCAGCGTCTGGTTCTAATCCCCGCCCAAGTTTCAAAGTGCCGGGGATGTGCCTCTGCAAAGGGCGGAGAGGTGTTTTCAGGCAAAGAACACCCTCCACCGCTTCGCGGTCCCCCTCCCCATCGCTAGCGACAGGGAGGAGAAAATCACACCAAGAGAAACTGTCGCTCAGCGGGGCGTGCGGGCGCCGCCCATGGCCGGGGCGACGGTGAGCTGATAGTCGGGGGGGACAGCGAACCAGCGCGGCTCCTGACGAGTCAGGCTAAGGGTCTCAACCTGAAACACCGGGCTTTTGCGGCCCTGAGGCGTCATTTGCAGGATCAGGCCTTCACGCGTCGCGCACAGAATGCCTGAGCGCCCGAGATGGCCCGCATAGGATTTCAGCGTACAAGGCCGTCGCCCGACAGTAGATCCCCCCATGACCTTGAGCCGGGTGCCAGGGGTCAGGCGGGCTTCTTCGAGTGGCAGGGCAATCTGCGACAGGCTATCGGGCCCGCCGGGAAACACCAGTGCCAGTCGGTTGGTCCCCGCCGCACTCAGCACCGTGAGCGTGCCCCGGGTCGGATCGGAGATATAGCTTTGCAGCAAGGCCCCCTGGACGAGGTCCACCCGATAGCGCCCGCCCGAGTGGCGCACGGTCACCGGATCGCGAAACCCGGCCAGACGCACGGTTGCGACATAGTCGGTGGTCGAGTTTTGCAACAGATCCGGGAACAGCGGCGTTGCGGTTTGGGCCGGGGCTGGCTCTGCCACAGGCGCAGCTTGCGGGGCCACAGGTGGCGTTGGGCTCTTCAACCCGCGCAAGGTCAGCCGTCCGCCCGTAGTGTCGCTGGCCGGTCCGGTTTGGGCTGGGGCGGTTTGGGCGAATGCGGTCTGGACCAAGGCCAGGGAGGCAATAAGACCTGCAAGGCTCAAGGCGAGGCTCCCCCCCCTTGATCGCCCCCAAAGGCTCTGCCTGACTTGCATCCATTCCTCTGCCATGCTGCCAGTGTGCGCAGATTCGCGACAAAAGAACGGCAGAGCCCACCCCGTGCCCGCAGAAACCCCGGATATCCCAGCTGAACCCTGGCGCAGCGCCGCCCATGTCGATGCCCGTGGCCACCGCTGTCCGGTGCCGACCTTACGACTGCGCCGCGCCTTAGAGGCCCTTTCGCCCGGTGACCGCATCTGGCTTTTGGCCGATGATCCCATGGCGCGGATCGATGTGCCGCATTTTGTTAACCAAATGGGTCATAACTTGCACGAACAGGTCACCCGGGGGGCGGATCTGATGTTTCATGTGGAAAAGCAGGGATTTTCGGCACCGGACCCGAAATAATGCCCTGCGTGGGTCTTTTGGTGACGGTCTGTTATAGGCTTTTTTCTAGGGTAGCCGATCAGTACGACGGTCGTCGTGAAGGAGTGAGCTTTGGCGTTTCGAGCGCGTGTCCTGAGCCTGACGGCCGACAATGATCTGAGCCTTGCCCTCGCCAATGGCTTGGACCGTTTGGGCTGGCCCTCGCTTTGGGCCCAGCATGATGACGCGGCGCTGGCCGCAGTTGCCGATCTTGAGATCGAAGCCGTTCTGGTCGACAGCCGTTTTGTGTCGGATCAATTCGCTACCTTTCCCGGCCTGATCGCCGCCTTGCGCGCCGCCTGTGCGCCCCGCATGCTGCCCGTGATCGGGCTGTTGCATCCGGATGTAGCGCTGGATCGCCAGATCTGGGACATGACCTTGGCGTTTGATGCCCACCCCAACCAAATGGCCCTGCGACTGGAGCACTTGGTCCGGGCCTCTGTCGCCGAAGAAGAATTTAAGCTGCGGGCCGAGACCCTGGCCGATTTTGGCGTGACCCTGACCGATCCCGGAGCCGCCGATCAGGACCTGGCCGTGCTGTCCGTGGGCGCGCCCGAGCCGTCTTTCCTGGCCTTGTCGAACGCCATGACCCGGATGGGCATTTCCGTCACGGCGGCCTTTTCAAGCTACAGCGCCTTTGACTATCTGCACGAAAAAGCCTTTGATTCGGTTGTGCTTTGGGGCGGCGGCAATCCGGCGGAAGCCTTGTCGATCGCCTCGGGCATGCGCCGCAACACCCGGCTTTATCATGTGCCGATCCTGATGAATTTACGGGTCGAGGATGGGTTTGATCCCGCCGAAGCCTTTCACCGAGGAATCAGCGATCTGGCCACACCTGGTACGCCCGAAGACGAAAGCGCCCAGCGGGTCCAGGTGCTGGCGCGGGCCTATCGCCGCCAGGGGGCCATCCGGACTGCGCTTGAAAGCGTGCGCCAGTGCGGCAAGGTCGATGCGGGCACAGGCCTGTTTACCCGCGACATGTTCGCGGTCCATCTGTCGCGCTTAAGCACCGCCGCCCAGGCCCGCAACCGGCCCCTGTCCTTGTGCGTGCTCAAGATCACCGACCTGCCCGAAGTGGTTCGCGCCCGGGCGCGGGGTTGGCTCGATCGGGCCATGCCCCAGATTGGCTCGATGATCGGGCGACTGGTGCGGGCCGAAGATACGGCGGCACGCTTGTCCGGCGATGTGTTTGCTCTCGCCCTGCCCGCCACAACGGTCGAGGCCGCCCGTCAGGTTGGCGAGCGGATCGCGGCGGTGGTCGGCTGTACCGCCTTTGAGTCCGGGGATGGCTTGCCGCCGTTCGTCGTCGAGTTTGATGTCGGCTATGCTCAGGTTCTGCCGGGCGAATCCGCCGCCGCCGCGCTTGAGAGGGCCGCACTGGAGCTGAGCCCGCGCCCCGAACCGACCCACGCTGAGGCGGGCTGAGCCCCCTCAGCGCTTCGGCAAAATCCCTAGACGTTCGTGGCCAGACGCGC
This sequence comes from Asticcacaulis sp., assembly GCA_046289215.1. Classification (GTDB taxonomy): domain Bacteria; phylum Pseudomonadota; class Alphaproteobacteria; order Caulobacterales; family Caulobacteraceae; genus Asticcacaulis. The sequence goes on from JBKBWB010000180.1 coordinate 3,523, forward strand.
CAATTCCGCCACGATTTTTTCGGCGGTCTGAAGGCGCATGTCCGGTGTCGACCAGTCGCCCTTGACCACCAGCTTTTGATCCGGGCGCAGACGCCAGTCGCCGGGCCGTTTCTGGACGGCCTGGACCAGCCCCATGGGATTGGCAAAGGTGTCGTCGCGGAAGCTGATCACCGCGCCCTTGGGTCCCAGATCGATCTTGGCCACATTGGCCTGACGGCACAGGCCCTTGATGCCCACGACCTTGAGGAGCTGATCGGCTTCTTCGGGGATCGGGCCGAACCGGTCGATCAGTTCCGCCGCCAGGGCCTCGCGGTCCTCCAGCTTTTCCGCCTCAGAGACGCGGCGATAGATGGCCAGACGCACATTGAGGTCGGGGATATAGGCTTCGGGGATCAGCACGGCGACGCCGGCATTGATCTGTGGCGACCAGCCGCGCGACGGATCGGCCCCTTCGCCCTTGGAGCGCAACTCGGCCACGGCATCTTCGAGCATCTGCTGATAGAGCTCGACCCCGATTTCGCGGATATGGCCCGATTGTTCATCGCCCAAGAGATTGCCGCCGCCCCGGATATCGAGGTCATGGCTGGCCAGTTGGAAGCCTGCGCCGAGGTTATCGAGCGATTGCAGCACCTTGAGCCGCTTTTCCGCTGACCCGCTCAAGGGCTTGTCGTGGGGCGTGGTCAGATAGGCAAAGGCCCGCGCTTTTGACCGACCCACCCGGCCCCGGATCTGATAAAGCTGGGCGAGGCCAAACATATCGGCCCGGTGCACGATCAGGGTATTGGCCGTCGGGATATCGATCCCGGACTCGACAATGGTGGTGGAGACCAGCACGTCATATTGCCCGTCATAGAAGGCGGTCATGACGTCTTCGAGCTGGGTGGCAGCCATCTGGCCGTGGCCGACGACGAACTTCACCTCAGGCACCTGTTCGCGCAGGAAGGCTTCGATCCCGGCCAGATCCGCCAGTCGCGGCGCGACATAGAACGCCTGGCCGCCCCGGTATTTTTCCCGCAGCAAGGCTTCGCGCACGGTCACCGGATCATAGGGCGTCACATAGGTGCGTACCGCCAGTCGATCGACCGGCGGGGTAGCGATGATCGACATTTCCCGCAGGCCCGACAGCGACATCTGGAGCGTACGCGGGATCGGGGTCGCGGTCAGGGTCAGCATATGCACATCGGCCCGCAAGGCCTTGAGCTTTTCCTTATGCTTGACCCCAAAGTGCTGTTCTTCGTCCACGATCACGAGGCC
>JBKBWB010000181.1:0-4775 GCA_046289215.1 Asticcacaulis sp.
CGCCGACCTGGACGGTCGGGCGCTTTTCCTCAGAGTCCTCTGAGAATTCAGCCGAGGACATGGTCGCGCCGTGGATGCCGTCGCGGCCGGTCTTGGAGCCGAAATAGACCACCGACAGGCCCGGTTCCGGGGCGGCGGAATAAAAGATCTTATCCGCATCGGCCAAGCCTACGCACATGGCGTTGACGAGGCAGTTGCCGTTATAGCCGCTGTGGAAATTGGTTTCTCCGGCCACGGTCGGAACGCCGACACAGTTGCCATAACCGCCGATCCCGGCCACGACGCCTTCGACAATGCGCTTGGTTTTCGGGTGTGACGGATCGCCGAAGCGCAGGGCATTCAGCAGCGCCACCGGGCGCGCGCCCATGGTGAACACATCGCGCATGATGCCGCCCACGCCCGTCGCCGCCCCCTGATAGGGCTCGATGTACGACGGGTGGTTGTGGCTTTCCATCTTGAAGATACAGGCCTGGCCGTCGTCGATGTCGATGACCCCGGCGTTTTCCCCCGGTCCACAGATCACGCGCGGACCGGTGACCGGGAACTTGCGCAGGTGCTTGCGCGAGGACTTGTAGGAGCAGTGTTCGGACCACATGACCGAAAACACGCCCAGTTCGACGAGGTTCGGCTCGCGGCCCAACCGCTCTAGAATGCGGGCATATTCGTCCGGCTTCAGACCAAATTCGGCCGCCAGTTCAGCGGTGGTTTTCGCGGGGGAGGAAGATTGTGCGCTCATGCGAGGCTGTTAGCGGATTCTGACCGTTGTGTCACCCTTTTCAGGGGTGTTCTTGCGGTGCGCAAAAAACACGACTTGAATAATTTCTAACGCTAACAGTTAGTTCACACCTTACTTAAACGCAAAAAAAATATATGCCCCCTACGCACACTTATGCGTGCGCTCATTGCGGTGCTTAGCACTTTGAGGGAGGGATTATGAAACGTATTTTTGGGGCGCTTTTGGTCGTCTGTATGCTGAGCGGTTGTGCAAACCCTTATCGACCGACACCTTTTGATAAAGCAACATCGGGCATTTCAAAAATCCAGGTTGTTGAGGATGCGTTGCCGGAAAAGCCAGCGATCCGTAAGCTTGCAACCAATGGTGAGAACATGGCCGCGGCAACCAGCGGCCTTGGTTTGGCTGGTCTCGTGGTAGGCCTTGCCGCCGCAGGTGTGGAAGCGGGCATCGCCAACAGCCAGAACAACAAAATCAATAAGGCTCTAGAGTCTCAGAACTTCGATGGCGAAGCAATCTTTGATGAAGCGCTCGATGCGTCCCTCAAAGAGCAAAGCTACGAGGTTTCCGTGATCAACCTTCAACGTGACACTGCGCGTAAAATTACGGCGCTGACCCCGCAGCCTGATGCGCAGGACGGCACCGGCATCCTTGATGTCAATGCTTTTGGCTATGGCTATCAACAGGTCGGTGGAACCAAGTGGCGTCCATACGTCGTGATCAAGGTCCAAATGGTCGATAGTAAAGATCCGACAAAAGTTTTGCTCGACAACTATGTTGAATACAATGCCGTCGCGCCGGCGCCCTTGGTCGTAAATGTCCCAGGAAACGAAGATTTCGCATTTGACAAGGTGGATGATATCGAAGCTAACCCGGAAAAAGCTGCCGAGGGTCTTCGTATTGCGCTTGTCGAAGCGGCACGTGCGACCGCACAACTTCTGAAATAAGGGGAACGCCCGTGATGGACCTCAAACGGTCTTTAGGTGTTCTGGCCTTGTTGTTGGTGTCGGGGTGTGCGTCTACGCCGCCTCCGGCTCCATTAATGGCCACGGTTTCGCTGTCGACAGAGGGGTGCCTGGCTGCCCCTCTCTTGACGGACGCGATTTCGCTAACGCCTACAAAGAAGCAGGCCTTTCAAGTCGTTTCGACATTGGTTGATGCAAGTAAACCATGTTTAACGGAGAACGCGGAGACAAGCCGGTATGTTGTCTACCAACTGCCTGACTCCTCCGATAATCATACCGTGACCGTCGGGGGCAGGCAGGAAGAGATCCGAACCTTTGCTCCAATGATCCGGCTCTTGGATAATGATGGGAAAGTGACCCGTCAGTTTGACGAAGATCGCCTGGCGATTTTTGGAAATATATTGGGGGTACAATTCCGCCCTCAAGCCAAGGAACGTTATATCTTGGTATTGTCGAATCCGAAGTTAGTCGGAAAAGAGATCAAGACCTTCGAGACGCGCTTAAGCGCGACACAGGGATATGCGTTCAACCCGGCAACCGGATATGGCAATAGCTATCAGACGCTGCACGGGGTCGAAAACAAAGCAAGTCGGGTCTATTCACACGAAGGCTTTGTCGATGTGACGGTCCAGGCCATCAAAGGCAAGATCGGGCTTCCGAACGAAAAGTAACGCCTGTTGGCGGTGGCTTACTCAGGCCGCCGCCATCACACTCTTGAACAGGGTCGCGCCGTCGGCCCAGCCGAGGTCGGCTTCGAAGGCGCGGTCCGGGTGCGGCATCATCCCCAAGACGTTCCCGGCTTCATTGATGATCCCGGCGATATTGCGGGCTGAGCCATTGGGGTTGTTGACATAGCGGAACACCACCTGACCCTCGCCCTCAAGCCGGTCGAGCACGGCCTCGTCGGCGGTGAAATTGCCGTCGGCATTGCCCTGGGTCATGGTCACGCGGCGCTGTTCGCCATAGGCCGCAGTAAAGCGAGTCTGGGCGTTGACGACATCAAGGTCGATCGGCTTGCAGACATATTTCAGACCCGCATTGCGGCGCAGCGCCCCGGGCAGCAGTCCACTTTCGCACAGGATCTGAAAGCCATTACAGATCCCCACGACCGAGACCCCCCGGGCCGCTTCGGCCTTTACCGCCTGCATCACTGGCGACAGGCTGGCGATGGCGCCGCTGCGCAGATAGTCCCCGTAGGAAAAGCCGCCCGGAATGACGATCAGGTCCAAGCCTGAGGGCAGGCTAGTATCCTTGTGCCAAACCATCGTGACATCCGCGCCGGTGGACCGCTCGACCGCCACGCGGCAGTCCCGATCACAGTTGGAACCCGGAAAAACGACGACGGCAGCTTTCATGGGAGGGGTATCCTGGTCTTGTCAGTCAAAAACCGGGCGGGGGAGGGCCGCCCGGCGGTACGGCGGGGCGTCAGATCAGACGAGTTCGATCCGGTAGCTTTCGATCACGGTATTGGCCAGCAGCTTTTCGGCCATAGCCTTCAACTCGGCTTCGGCGGAAGCGGCATCGGTGGCGTCGAGGTCAAGGGCGATAGTCTTGCCGACGCGGACGTTGGACACGCCGCTCCAGCCCAGATCCTTGAGTGCGCCTTCAACGGCCTTTCCCTGAACATCGAGCACGCCGGTTTTCAGGAATACATGCACCAGAGCCTTCATCAGCTGACCCCTCCTTCGATCACGCGGGGCATGTCTTTCATGATGCCCAGGCGCTTGGCCACTTCGGTATAGCTTTCGATCACATCGCCAAGGTCGCGACGGAAACGGTCCTTATCGAGCTTTTCATTGGTGGCCTGATCCCATAGACGGCAGGAATCCGGGCTGATCTCGTCGGCGAGGATCACGCGCGAAAACTCGCCTTCGAACAGACGGCCAAACTCGATCTTGAAATCCACGAGCGTAATGCCGACCGCGCTGAACAGACCGCACAGATAGTCATTGATGCGCAGGGTCATGGCGAGAATGTCGTCGATCTCTTGGGTCTGAGCCCAGTTGAAGGCAGTGATGTGCTCTTCGGTCACCATTGGGTCATTTAGAGCGTCGTTCTTGTAATAGAATTCCACTACCGAGCGGGGCAGGGCCTGCCCTTCCGGCAGACCAAAGCGCGTGGCCATCGAGCCCGCCACGATATTGCGGCACACGACTTCGAGAGGGATGATCTCGACTTCGCGGATCAGCTGCTCACGCAGGTTCAGGCGCTTAATGAAGTGGTTCTGGATGCCGATCCCCGCCAGGCGGGTCATCATATATTCGCTGATGCGGTTATTGATGACGCCCTTGCCTTCAAGGACGGCCTTTTTCTGGGCGTTAAACGCCGTGGCATCGTCTTTGAAGTATTGCACGAGGGTGCCCGGCTCTGGTCCTTCATAAAGGATCTTGGCCTTGCCCTCATAGATTTGTTTGCGGCGGGTCATGTCCGGCTCCTGAACGAGGCATCGGGCGGAATAAAAAAACGCCGTCCCAGGACAGACAGCTCAAGTCCCCTGGTCGGCGCGGTTTCGCCCGGAATCGGCCTCTCACACATACGATAAGGCAATACACTCCATAGACCAAGCTGTCACCGGACGCAATCGGCTGAAGATCGCGTCCGGTTCAGGTGCGCCCCACGTCGGTCAGAAAGTCGGCGCTTTACGCGCCTTGGCGGCCTGTTCGAAGCTATAGGCCAGACCGATCAGCCGGGCCTCGGACCAGGCTTCGGCAAAGAACGATAGCCCAACAGGCAGGCCATTGACCTGTCCCATCGGTACGGTGATGTGCGGATAGCCCGCGACCGCCGCAAGGCTTGAAGCGGACCCGCTGTAGTCATCCCCGTTGACCGGGTCGATTTTCCAGGCGGGCCCCGTCGTTGGCGCGATCAGAGCCGCGACCTTATACTTAGCCCGCAACGCATCGATGCCCTCGGTCCGCGACAGCCGTCGGGCGGTCTCAACGGCTTTCGTATAGGCCTCACCCGACGTGCCTTCGGTGGCTTCGGCCAGGTCAAAGAATTCCTGCCCAAAGAACATCAGCTCATGGGGGTGCGCCATGTTGAAGGCGATCACGTCCTTGAGGCTGCGCACCGGCACT
>JBKBWB010000182.1:0-4705 GCA_046289215.1 Asticcacaulis sp.
AGATCGCGCTAGGGCGACGATCCGCTCGGCCGGGTTATGGGTTCCCAGCACGTTGGACATGTGGCTAAGGGCGATCAGGCGCGTGCGCGGCCCCACCATCGCTTCGAGCGCCGGCCAGTCAAGCTGACCGTCATCGGTGATCGGGCACCATTTCAGTACGACGCCGCGCGATTGCGCCAGCATCCACCAGGGCACGATATTGGCGTGGTGCTCCATCTCGGAAATGACGATTTCATCTCCGGCCTGCAGCGTCTGACCAAAGGTCTGGGCCACCAGATTGACGGCTTCGGTCGCGCCGCGCGTAAAAACGATCCCGCCCACATCCGCGCCGATAAAGCGGGCCACGGCCTCGCGCCCGGCCTCAAAGGCTTCGGTGGTCTCATTGGCGAGGGTGTGCAGGCCCCGGTGGACATTGGCATAGCTGTGGCCCATGGCACCGGCCATGGCGTCGATCACGGCCTTGGGCTTTTGGGCGCTGGCGGCGCTGTCGAGATAGACGAGCGGCTTGTCGTGCACGGTGCGCGACAGGATCGGAAAATCCGCCCGGACGGCGTGAACATCAAAGGCCATGGAAGGCCTCCGCTCGGGTTTCGATCCAAGCCAAGAGCCGATTGCGCAGGGCTTCATCCGCCAAAGTTTCCGCCACCGGCAACACAAAGGCCTGGGTCAGCACCGCCCGCGCCAGAGGCTCGGGCATGCCGCGCGCCTGACAGAAGAACAAAGCCGCCTCATCGAGCGCGCCGATGGTGTTTCCGTGGGCGCATTGCACGTCATCGGCATAGATTTCCAGCTCCGGCTTGGCACGGACCCGCGCGCCGTCGCTGAGGATCAGCGCCTGATGCTGCATCTGGGCATCGGTGCCGTCCGCCCCCTGATCGACCAGGATCCGGCCCTGAAACACGCCGGTGGCGCGGTCGCGGACCAGCCCACGGGTCAACTGGCGGGTGATCCCGTCCGGGGCAATATGCTGGACACGGGTCGTCAGGTCACAATGGGTTTGGCCACCCAGAAGATAGGCCCCGTTCAGCTCGACCAAGGCCCCGTGGCCAGCATGCAGGACATGGGTCTCGACGCGCTGAAAGCGTGCACCGGTCGAGACAACGATCTGGCGAAAGACACTGCCCGGCGCCGTCACGACCGTGACCCGTTGCAAGGTGATGGCATCCGCAGGCGTATCAAGCACCAAGACCCGGGTCAGGCTGGCCCCCTCGGCCAGGGTAATCTCCAGCTCGCTGAAGGCCGCGCCCGGGGTCTCGATCACCTCAAACCGGGTTTGCGTCGCCCCGGCCGCAAGGCTGAGGCGGTCGTGGGTTTGTTGCGGGTTATCGACCCCGTCCCCGAGGGCGCGGGACAGGTCGGAGTATTTCCACTCCTCATCGCGCCGGGTCGGCCAGGTCGCCCGGTCGGTCAGATCAAGCCTTGGAAGGTCAAACGCCATTACGCCGCCTCACCCAGATAGGCGTCATAGCCCGAGGCTTCGAGTTCCAGCGCCAGTTCCGGCCCGCCCGAATGGACGATCCGACCATCAACGAGGATATGGATCTGGTCCGGTTTGATATGATCGAGCAGGCGCTGATAGTGGGTGATCACCAGCATCCCCCGGTCCGGGGCGCGCAAGGCATTGATGCCATCCGACACCACCTTGAGGGCATCGATATCGAGGCCGGAATCCGTCTCGTCGAGGATCAGAAGTTTGGGTTGCAGAAGCGCCATTTGCAGCACTTCCATGCGCTTCTTTTCGCCGCCCGAGAACCCGACATTGAGCGGACGCTTGAGCATGTCCATGTCGATTTTCAGCTCGGCGGCATGGGCGCGCGCGGCCTTGAGGAAGGCCGCGGCATCCAGTTCCGGCTCCCCGCGCGCCTTGCGCTGGGCATTGACGGCGGTGCGGATGAAGGTCAGGGCCGGAACGCCGGGGATTTCGAGCGGATATTGGAACGACAGATAAAGCCCCGCCGCCGCGCGCTCGTGGACCTCAAGGTCCAGCAAATCTTCGCCATTCAACGAAGCGGTACCGCCCGTGACTTCATAGCCGGGGCGGCCCGCCAGGGTGTAGCCGAGAGTCGATTTCCCCGCCCCGTTCGGCCCCATGATCGCATGGACTTCGCCCGCCGGCACCACAAGGCTCAAGCCCTTGAGGATGGTCTTGTCGTCAACGGCGACGGTGATGTTTTCGATGTTCAGCATTGTTATGGGTCTCTGTAAGCGTCTTGGCCGCCTCTCCTCCCTATCGCGACCGCGATGGGGAGGTGGCATTGAGCGATAGCGAAATGACGAAGGGGGTCTGGGGTCTCACCCCACGCTCCCTTCGAGGCTGACGGCGACGAGCTTCTGGGCCTCGACGGCGAATTCCATCGGCAGCTCCTGAAGCACTTCGCGCACAAAGCCGTTGACCAGCAGCGCCACCGCCTCTTCGGCCGGCAGGCCGCGTTGCATGGCATAGAACATCTGATCTTCGGACAGGCGGGTGGTGGTGGCCTCGTGCTCGAACTGGGCCGAGGCGGTATCCGCTTCGATATAGGGCACCGTATGAGCCGCGCAGGTCTTGCCGATCAGCAAGCTGTCGCACTGGGTAAAGTTGCGCGCGCCCTTGGCCTTGGCATGGGCCGAGACGATACCGCGATAGGTGTTGGAGGATTTTCCCGCTGATATGCCCTTGGAGATAATCCGCGACCGGGTATTGGCCCCAAGGTGGATCATCTTGGTGCCGGTATCGGCCTGTTGGAAGCCATTGGTCACGGCGATCGAATAGAACTCGCCGACGCTGGCTTCACCGCGCAAGATGCAGGACGGGTATTTCCAGGTCACCGCCGAGCCGGTCTCGACCTGGGTCCAGCTGACCTTGGCGCGCGCCCCGCGACAGTCGGCGCGCTTGGTGACAAAGTTATAGATCCCGCCCTTGCCGGTCTGGGGATCGCCCGGATACCAGTTCTGGACGGTCGAATATTTGATCTCGGCATCGTCCAGCGCCACCAGTTCGACGACCGCCGCATGCAGCTGGTTTTCATCGCGCATCGGGGCGGTGCAGCCTTCGAGGTAAGAGACATAGGCCCCCTTGTCGACGATGATCAGGGTCCGCTCAAACTGGCCGGTGGACTGGGCATTGATGCGGAAATAGGTCGACAGCTCCATCGGACAGCGAACGCCCGGCGGCACATAGACAAACGAGCCATCGGAGAACACCGCGCTGTTGAGCGCCGCGAAATAGTTGTCTGACACCGGCACCACAGTCCCTAGATACTGGCGCACCAGCTCCGGATAGTCGCGCAAGGCTTCGGAGATCGGGCAGAAGATCACTCCGGCCTTTTTCAGCTCTTCCTTGAAGGTCGTAACGACCGAGACGCTGTCGAACACCGCATCCACGGCATAGCGCGGCGCGCCCTCGACCCCGGCCAGAACGGCCTGCTCTTTCAACGGGATGCCGAGCTTTTCGTAGGTACGCAGCAGTTCCGGATCAACCTCGTCGAGGCTCTTGGGGCCGTCCTTCTTTTTCGGGGCGGCGTAGTAATAGAGATCCTGATAGTCGACCTTCTCATAGGCGACCTTGGCCCATTCCGGCTCGTCCATGGTCAACCAGCGCTCATAGGCATCCAGACGCCATTGCAGCATCCATTCCGGCTCGTCTTTCTTGGCCGAAATGAAGCGGATAATGTCGGGGTTGAGCCCCTTGGGCGCGTATTCGGTTTCGATGTCGGTGACAAAGCCGTGCTTATAGGTTTCCAGCGCCTGGACCTGATCAACGGTTTCCTTGACTGCGGCCATAAACCTTACGCTCCTTGCGCCATAAACTGCGGACGACGCGCCTGATACTGCTGATGACAGGCCAGCCAGGCCTCGACGGCGGCGGCCCAGTCACTGTCTTGGGTGTTCCAGCCACCAGACAGGCGCAGACCACAGGCGGCGTCCTCGCCGTAACCCATGGCTTCGAGAACCCGGCTGGACTTAACCTTGCCCGAGGAACAGGCGGACCCGGCGCTGACGCGGATCCCGCGCAGGTCCATCGCCATCACCTGCAGCTGGGCGGACCAGCCCGGGGTGACGACATTGAGGATATGCGGCAGGCGCGGGGCCCCCTTGCCGACGATGATCGCGCCCGCGGCCTCAAGGGCGGCTTCGGCCCGATCGCGGCCGCCACTGTCCCAAGGACCCGATTGCAATTGATTCAGAGAGGCTTCAGCCGCCGCGCCGAACCCGGCAATGCCACTGAGGTTTTCGGTCCCGCTGCGCCGCCCGCGCTCCTGACCGCCGCCATGCAGACGCCGCACCAGCGTCGCCCCGGCCCCATAGATCAGGGCGCCGACCCCTTGGGGGCCACCCAGCTTATGGGCGGAAAGGCTTAAGGTGTCACAGCCGAGGCTCGCCCAATCGAGCGGGATTTTTCCGGCGGCCTGAACGGCATCGACATGCAGCCAGCCCTTGCGCGGGGTCAAACGCGCGGCCACGTCGGCCACCGGCTGGATCACGCCGGTTTCATTATTGGCCAGCATCAGCGCCACAAACGGACGGCCACTGCCCCGCGCCAGCAGCTTATCCAGGGCCTCAAGGTCGAGCACACCCTCACGGGTAACCGGGCAGATCTGAAGCGCCTTGCCATGGGCGACCGCTGCCGCCCGGGCCGTTTCCAGCACGCAGTCGTGCTCGATCGCACTGACGATCAGGGTGGTGATGTCCGGGTGCAGGGCCGCACTTTCAATCGCCAGAGCAT
>JBKBWB010000183.1:0-4694 GCA_046289215.1 Asticcacaulis sp.
GCTGGATGGCCTGATCGAGGCGCTAAATCTCAAGACCATCTGTTTCTCCGCCTATGGCCTGCGCGAAGGACTGCTCTATGAGGCGATGGCCCCTAGCCTACAGCAGCAAGATCCGCTGATTGCGGGATGTGAGGCGCTCGGCCACCGTCAGGGCGCGGCCGAAACACTGGGTCCAGCACTGGCCGAATGGCTGCGTCCGGCATTCTTAAGCCTGCCACCAGTCTTTGGTCTGGGCCGAATGGAAAAGGTCATCGCAGCGGCTGCGCGTCTGGCTGATCTGGGGGCACGGCTACACCCGGATCATCGGGCAGACCTTGCCTTTGCTCAGACCCTTCGGGCCCCCATTGCCGGCCAATCGCATACAGAGCGGGCCTTTATCGCCGCGGCTGTGTTCGCCCGCTATGGCGGAGGCATGACCTTACCAGAGCCGGAAATCAGCAGTCGTATTCTGGGCGAGGACCTAGCCTTGCGCGCCCGACAACTGGGGCTGGCAATGCGACTGGGCTGCGATCTGTCGGCCCGCTCGGCGGATCTTTTGGGCCGGACCCGCCTGTGCATCGACACGAGCAAGATCAGCCTGAGCGTCGCACCAGACTGGGCCGATATCCTTTTGGGGGAACAGACCCGAAAACGGGCCAATGCGTTCGCTCAAAGCCTCAGTCTGCCGCTGGAAATGGGGCCGCAGCTGTAAGGCCCGGCCCCCTTTTTATCCGGCTATTCCAACTCGACCAGCTCGACCTTGGCCCCATTGAGCACCAGCGCCAGCTCACCGCGTTTGAGCTTGAGGGCATCCTGCCCAAAGGCGTCGCGCCGCCAGCCCTTGAGTGCGGGCACATCGGCGGCATCATCGAGGGCAATCTTTTCCAGATCCCCGACGGTGGCAATCAGCTTGGCGGCGACGCCGCTTTCTTCAGAACGCACGCGCAGCAGTACTTTGAGCAGTTCGACCACCGAAGCCGGGGCTTGCGGCGCATGGCCGGGCCGCTCGACCTTGGGTGCATAGGCCTCAGGGTCGACTAAAGCCTCCTTGAGGGCCTCGATCAGATCCATGCCAAAGCGCGACCCACCAAAGCCTTTGGAGGTCGAGCGCAGACGGTCAAACGCCGAAGGGTCTAGCGGCAGCTGGGTGGCGATCTCGTCAATGCCTTCGTCCTTGAGAATCCGGCCACGCGGTTGGTCCCGTTCCTGAGCGGTGCGCTCACGCCAAGCCGCCGTGGCCTTGAAGGCCGCCAGATATTTGGCCGAAAACTTGCGCGGCTTCAGCCGCTTCCAAGCGGTTTCCGGGTCATTGCTATAGAGCGCCGGATCATTGAGCGCCGCCATTTCGCCGGACACCCATTCCAGCCGCCCGCTCTTGGCCAAAGTGTCGCGCAGCTTGGGATAGACCCTGGCCAGGTGGGTCACATCGCCAAGCGCATAGGTCACTTGCGACTCAGACAGGGGCCGTCTTGACCAATCGGTAAAGCGGCTGCCCTTGTCGATCTCGATCTTGAGGACCTGCCGGACCAGCGAGTCATAGGCAACCTGATCGCCATAACCCGCCGCCATGGCCGCCACCTGGGTGTCAAAGATCGGGGTCGGCATAACCCCTAGATTATTAAAGATTTCAACGTCCTGACGGGCGGCGTGAAACACCTTCAACACCTTGGGATCGGCCAGGATCGCCAGAAACGGCGACAGGTCGAGACCCTCAGCCAGCGGATCAATCGCGGCCGCATGATCCGGCGTCGCTGCCTGAATCAGGCAAAGTTTCGGCCAGTACGTCGTTTCGCGCATGAATTCCGTGTCAACGGTGATATAGGGCGCGGTGGCGATGGCGGCGCAAAAGGATTTTAGCGCCTCTGTGTTCGTGATCGGACTCATGAAAAAAGCTATAGCCTGATAAAAGCGGTTCGGCGCAAGCGCTGAATGAACTGAGACGAAGGTTTAGACGAATGAGCGATCGGCCCCAAGGCCTGACCTATGCTGAAGCGGGTGTGGATATTGACGCCGGCGAAGCCCTTGTGGATGCAATCAAGCCGCTGGCCAAGGCCACGCGCCGTCCGGGCGCGGAAGCCAGCCTGGGCGGCTTCGGGGCTTTGTTCGACCTGAAAGCCGCAGGCTATGACGATCCCCTGATCGTCACCACCACCGATGGGGTCGGCACCAAGCTGAAGATCGCGATCGAGACCCATCGCCACGACCATGTCGGGATCGACCTCGTGGCCATGTGCGTCAACGACCTGCTGGCCCAGGGGGCCGAGCCGCTGATGTTCCTAGATTACTATGCCACCTCCAAGCTGGATGTGGACACGGCTCGCCGGGTCGTGGCCGGGATCGCCGATGGCTGTAAGCGTGCGGGCTGTGCGCTGGTCGGCGGTGAAACGGCGGAAATGCCGGGCATGTATGCGTCGGATGACTATGATCTGGCCGGGTTCTCGGTCGGGGCCGTCAACCGCGACGGCGTGCTGCCGAAGCTGGATCGCCAGAAGGCGGGCGACGTGATCATCGGTCTCGCCTCGTCTGGTCCGCACTCCAATGGCTATTCGCTGATCCGTAAGGTGGTCGAGGTCTCAGGCCTCACCTGGGGCGATGATGCGCCGTTTGCGACCGACCAGAGCCTGGCTCAGGCCCTGCTGGAGCCGACCCGAATCTATATCAAGTCGGTCCTGCCGCTGATGAAGGCCGGTCTGATCAAGGGCGGCGCACATATCACGGGCGGCGGCTTGATCGAAAATCCGGGCCGGGCGATTGCCGAAGGCCTCAAGGCAGAGTTCGATTGGTCGACCTGGGAGCTGCCGCCGGTGTTCCGCTGGTTGCAGGAAACCGGCCAGATCGACACCCATGAAATGCGCCGCACCTTTAACTGTGGCATTGGCTTTGTCCTCTATGTCGGTGCCGAGCAGGCCCCGGCGGTGCTGGCCGCCTTGCTGAACGCGGGCGAAGACGCCTTTATCTGCGGGCAACTGGTCGCTGCCTAATGACCAAGACCCCCGTGGCCGTGCTCATCTCCGGGCGCGGATCGAATATGCAGGCTCTGGTGGCGGCGGCAAAAGACCCCGCCTTTCCCGCAGACATCCGTCTCGTAATGGCCAACAGTGCCGAAGCAGCCGGCCTCGACTGGGCCCGTGCCCAGGGGATCGAAGCCCTCAGCGTGCCGCACAAGCCCTTTGGCCGACTGCGGGCCGCCCATGAAGCCGTGATCGATGCGGTCCTGCGGGACCGCGGCATCCGGCTGGTGTGCCTGGCGGGCTATATGCGGGTCCTGACCCCCTATCTCGTGGGCCGCTGGCAGGGGCGGATGCTGAACATCCATCCGTCTTTGCTGCCCGCCTATCCGGGTCTGCACACCCATGAGCGCGCCTTAGCGGCGGGCGAGGCTGAGGCCGGATGTACCGTGCATCTCGTCACCAGCGGCGTCGATGAAGGCCCGATCCTGGGACAGGCCCGGGTCCCGATCTTAAGCGGCGATACACCCGACACCCTCGCCGCCCGCGTGCTGACGCAAGAACACAGGCTCTATCCGGCGATGCTGGCCGCCCATATCCGGACACTGAACGCGGGGTAAGCATAAAAAAAACCGGAGCCGCGCGAACGGCTCCGGTTTCCGATTTCAAGGCCCAAGCCTTTGAAACTGGCCTTTGAAATTAGCCGACGATTTCCGCATCGGTGAAGAACTGGGCGATTTCGATCGCGGCGTTCTCTTGGCTGTCCGAACCGTGGACGGTGTTTTCACCGACCGAGACAGCGAACAGCTTGCGGATGGTGCCTTCAGCGGCGTTTTCCGGGTTGGTCGCGCCCATGACGTCGCGGTACTTGGCGACCGCGCCTTCGGCTTCGAGGACCTGAACGACGACCGGCGCCGAGGTCATGAACTCGACCAGTTCACCAAAGAACGGGCGCTCTTTGTGCACTTCGTAGAACTTACCGGCTTGCTCGGCGGTCATGTGGATGCGCTTCTGGGCGACGATGCGCAGACCTGCGGCTTCGATCACGGCATTGACCGCGCCGGTCAGGTTGCGGCGGGTGGCGTCCGGCTTCAGGATCGAGAAGGTACGTTCGGTCATAAGATCACTCTTTGCCTTAGGATTTGGAGTTTAAGTGTGGGCGGCTTATAGCCGTGCCTTCTCAATCCGCCAACCGTGTCCTTGTCATATTATGCTCCAGATCAACAACCTCGTGTTTGATGCCTATGGCCGTCGCTTTTTTGACGATGCCACAGTGACCCTTCCGGCGGGGGTCAAGGCGGGGCTGGTGGGGCGCAATGGTGCGGGCAAATCCACCCTGTTCAAACTAATCCTCGGCCAACTTCAGCCCGGCGGCGGCGAGATCACCACGCCGCGCCATTGGCGGCTGGCCACCGTCGATCAGGAAATTGCGGCCTCGCCCCAGCCGTTGCTGGAGGCCGTGCTGGAGCGCGACACCCGCCGGGCGCGGCTGATGGCCGAATTAGAGACCGCACCGCCTGAGCGTCTGGGCGAAATCCATGCGGACCTCTATGCCATTGGCGCCGACCGGGCCCCGGCGCGGGCGGCGGAAATCCTCAGCGGCCTGGGCTTTTCCACGCGCAATCTCAGCCAACCGATTTCCGACTTTTCCGGGGGCTGGCGCATGCGCGCGGCCCTGGCCGGGGCGCTGCTGGCCGAGGCCGATCTGTTGCTGCTGGACGAACCGACCAACTATCTCGACCTCGAAGGGGCCTTGTGGCTCGAAGC
>JBKBWB010000184.1:0-4694 GCA_046289215.1 Asticcacaulis sp.
GGCTCTAGCCAGCGCTTCCAGCGATCGGACAGGTCAAATTCCATGGCTCCATCTGTGCCGTGTGCCCCGACAAAGGGCAACCGGTGAAATGGCAAAAGCCTTGAAAGTCGATGCCGGGCCGACTAATCCAAGGATCTGACTGAGCGGAGAGTTCCATGATTGCGATTCTGACCATTGCGGCGTTCATCGGCGCGTTTGTGGCCCTGAACCTGTTCGACTTCGGCCGGATTGACTAAGTGACCCAGCTCGGGGTGAGCGGGGCGGCCCTCGTTACGGGCGCAGCCCGCCGGGTGGGTCGCACCCTCGCCCTGCGTCTGGCGGCCGAGGGCTATGACGTTGCCGTCCACGCCCATACCTCGCGCCAGGACGCCGAGGCCGTGTGCGAAGACATCCGCGCCTTGGGCCGCAAGGCGGTCTGTGTCACGGCGGATCTGTCGAGCACACGCGACTTTACCCCCCTCATTGCCGAGGCCCGCGCGGCGCTCGGCCCCCTGTCGGTACTGGTCAATAATGCCTCGATGTTCCGGGATGACCGGGTCGGCAGCCTGTCGGCGGACCTGTGGGACAATCACCTCAACACCAATCTGCGCGCGCCTGTGCTGCTGGCCGAGGCCTTTGCCGCCCAAGCCCCGGACGGCAGCTTGATCCTTAATCTGATCGACCAGCGCGTCCTCAAGCCCAATCCCCAGTTCTTTAGCTATAGCCTCAGCAAGGCCGGCCTGTGGTTCGCCACCCGCACCCTCGCCCAGGCGCTGGCCCCGCGCATCCGCGTCAATGGCATCGGTCCCGGCCCGACCCTGGCCTCGGTCCATCAGGACCCGGCCGAGTTTGCCGCTGAGGCCTCTACCGTGCCGCTGGGCCGCGGCACCACCCCCGATGAACTGGCCGAGGCCCTGCTCTATTTCCTGCGCGCCCCCTCGGTCACCGGCCAGATGCTCTGCCTCGACGGCGGCCAGCACCTCGCCTGGCAAACCCCCGACCTCGCCTTCGGCGGGGGATAGGGCCGAGGACCGTTCGTCATCCTCGGACTGGATCCGAGGGCCTGTCGCCCGAGGATGCCGGTATTTTTGCTAATCCCTTGCTTCTCCTCCCTTTTACAAGGGGAGGTGGCGCGCCGAAGGCGTGACGGAGGGGATAAGTCACCAACTTTCCAGTATCTCACCAAGTAAATGCACCATTAAATTAATTAAAAAGACACCCTAAACCGGATTTCACAAAATAAACTTTTCGCAAATCATTTGAATTTAAAATTTAAGCGAATATTAAAATGACAATTTACCAACCAATGCAAATAAAACTAAACTCAAGATAAGCAATATTCCTGACAATCTCCATATTAATACAAAAATTTTGAATTCTATATTATTAGCATTATAAGAAAAAACATTAAACAAATACAATATTACATGAAATCTGTCAGATATTTTTGGACTTAAAAATGAAATTTTTGGAGATTTTGTACCACTATTTATAAGATTTTTTTGAATTCCACTTAATGCAAGTGTACTATAAATATGAATAGACATCATTGCCAAAATAAAAATAGCAATAAATGACGCATGATTATCAAAAAATCTACTAATCATATAGATCATTACACCCCCACATTTAAATCAACTCAAATATAACTCCAATACCGTTAATTGTAAAATTGATCACTCAACCAATCCCCCCTCACCCGCTGCCCAGCTGGTCCCGGGCAAAGGCGAGGTCGAGCATTTTCATGCGTTTGATTTCATCGCGCAGGCGGGCGGCCTCTTCGAATTCGAGGTTGGCGGCGGCCTCGCGCATGCGGGTCTCGATGTCCTTGAGCGTGGCCTGGAAATTAGAGCCGACAAACGGCTTGGTCTCGGTCTCGCTGAAGCCGGTGTCCACCGCCACACGCCCGCTCTTCTCATAGGGGCTGTCGAGGATGTCCTTGATGTCGCGGCGCACGGTTTCCGGGGTGATGCCGTGGGCGGCGTTATAGGCCATCTGTTTTTCGCGGCGGCGGCTGGTTTCGTCCATGGCCCGCTGCATCGAGCCCGTGATCTTGTCGGCATAAAGGATCACCCGGCCATCGACGTTACGGGCCGCACGGCCGATGGTCTGGATCAGGCTGGTTTCCGAGCGCAGGAAGCCTTCCTTGTCGGCATCCAGAATGGCCACGAGCGCGCATTCGGGGATATCCAGCCCTTCGCGCAGCAGGTTGATCCCCACCAGCACGTCAAAGGTGCCGAGGCGCAGGTCGCGGATGATCTCGATCCGCTCCAGGGTGTCGATGTCCGAGTGCATGTAGCGCACGCGGATACCCTGTTCGTGCATATAGTCGGTCAGGTCCTCGGCCATTTTCTTGGTCAGGACCGTGATCAGGCTGCGCTCGCCCCGGGCGGCCGCGGCGCGGACCTCGGCGATCACGTCATCCACCTGGCTGGCCCCGTCTTTCGCCACCGGGCGCACCTCGACCGGCGGGTCGATCAGGCCGGTGGGGCGGATCACTTGCTCGGTAAAGACCCCGCCGGTGCGCTCCATCTCCCACTTGCCAGGCGTGGCGCTGACATGCACGGTCTGGGGCCGCATGGCCTCCCACTCGGCGAACTTCAGCGGCCGGTTATCGAGACAGGACGGCAGGCGGAAGCCATATTCCGACAAGGTGCTCTTGCGGTTGAAGTCACCCTTATACATGGCCCCGATCTGGGACACGGTGACGTGGCTTTCATCCACGAATAACAAGGCGTTATCCGGCAGATATTCAAAGAAGGTCGGCGGCGGCTCGCCCGGCAGGCGCCCGGTCAGATAGCGGCTGTAGTTTTCGATCCCGGCACAGGCGCCGGTGGCCTCCATCATTTCCAGGTCAAAGCGCGTACGCTGTTCGAGCCGCTGGGCCTCCAGCAGCTTGCCCTCATTGTTGAAGCGGTCGAGGGTGCGTTTCAGCTCGGCCTTGATGCCGTCGATGGCCTGGCGCAGGGTCGGGCGCGGGGTGACATAGTGGCTGGCGGCATAGACCTTGATCCCCGGAAGGTCGGCGGTCTTCTTGCCGGTCAGGGGGTCAAACTCGGTGATCGCCTCGATCTCGTCGCCGAACAGGCTGACCCGCCAGGCGCGGTCTTCGTAGTGGGCGGGGAAGATCTCGATCACGTCGCCGCGCTTACGGAAAGTGCCGCGCTCGAACGCCATGTCATTGCGCTTATATTGCAGCGCCACGAGATCGGCGCGCAGCTTGGCCTCATCGACGCTCTGCCCTACCGCCAGCTCAAAGGTCATGGCGGTATAGGTCTCGACCGAGCCGATGCCGTAGATACAGGAGACCGAGGCCACCACGATCACATCGTCGCGCTCCAGGATCGCCCGGGTGGCGGCGTGGCGCATGCGGTCGATCTGTTCATTGATGCTCGAATCCTTCTCGATATAGGTATCGGTCCGGGGGACATAGGCTTCGGGCTGGTAATAGTCGTAGTAGCTGACGAAATACTCGACGGCGTTATCGGGGAAAAACGCCTTGAATTCCGAATAGAGCTGGGCCGCGAGCGTCTTGTTGTGGGCGAGGATCAGCGCGGGCCGCTGGGTCTGTTCGATCACCTTGGCCATGGTAAAGGTCTTGCCGGAGCCGGTGACGCCCAACAGCACCTGATCCTGTTCGTGGGCCTCGACCCCGGCCACCAGCTCGGCAATGGCGGCGGGCTGATCCCCGGCAGGCTCATAGGCGCTGACCAGGCGAAACCGCTTTCCGCCTTCGGCCTTGTCCGGGCGCGTGGGCCGGTGGGGCGTCCACAGGGCGGTGGGAAAGTCCTGCACAAAGGTGCCGGACATATCGGAAAAGCCGGGAAAGTCGGAAGCGCTCATGGCCCTAATCTAGGCCTGTCCGGCTCCGGGCAAAAGGGCGTGTGGCGGCGGGCAGACCAAAAACTGTCAGCAGCCGACGGATCCAGCCCTAGCCGACAAACCCCGCAGCGCGGGTCAGGCGGTCGTTGATCGCCTCGCCCAGCCCTGTGGTCGGGATCGGGGCCACGGCAATGGCCGTGGGCTTTAAACGGTCCGCCGCTCGCAGCAGGCGGAACAGATTGGCGGCCGCCTCGCGCAGGTCGCCATTCGGGCTGAGAACAAGGGTTCGCGCGTCCAGTGCCGGGCCCTGGCCAAAGCTGAGCCAGGCCTCGCCCGGGGCCGGGTCGGTGACATTGAGCCGGACCGGCGCATCCGGCGCATAGTGCAATGCCAGCCGCCCCGGCGAATGGCCCGCATGGCCCCCGCTCTCGGACAGGGGACGGCCGATCACGGCCTCGGCTTCGGCGCGGGTGACAGCCCCCGGTCGCAGCCAGCGCACCACCCCGTCGAGGCAGGCCATCACGGTGGATTCCACCCCCACGGCACAAGGGCCGCCGTCCAGGTGCACGGCGGCGGCAAAGCCGGTCTCTTCGACCGCATCGGCAAAGGTGGTCGGGCTGGGCCGCCCAGAGCGATTGGCCGACGGGGCCACCACCGCCCCGCCAAAGGCCGCGATCACGGCCCGCGCCAGACTGTGGCCCGGCACACGAACGGCCACAGTGTCGAGCCCGGCCCGCGCCAGATCACAGACCCCGTCCCGGTCGCGCACCGGAAGCACCAGCGTCAGGGGACCGGGCCAAAAGGCATCCGCGAGGGCCTCGGCTTCGGGGCTGAACACCGCCACCGCCCGCGCCTGTTCGAGATCGGCCACATGGGCGATCAGCGGGTTAAAC
>JBKBWB010000185.1:0-4674 GCA_046289215.1 Asticcacaulis sp.
GGCGCGGAACTCAGCACTGCCCGGGGCTTGACCCAGGCACAGCTGGACAAGACCTGTGGCGACAAGGCGACCCGTCTGCCGAGCGGTTTGCGTATTCCCGTCTGCCGCTAAATCCCATATTACGGTGAATTAAGTAGCTTTTGCCGTGTGAAGGCGCATTCTTGGTCTATGGTCCGTAGCCGTATCAAAATCAGCGCCCAGCGCCTTGTCACAAAGCCGTTTGAAAAGCTTTGCAGACCTGACATGGTCACAGCAAAGTCCAAGACGGCCTCGGGGACCGCAGCGGCGGGACTCATGCTCTCGGCGCTGATGGTCGCCATGGCCTACGGTCTTCCGGCGAGATCTCAGACTGTGATTCCAGCCGGCCATGTGCTGATCCAGATTGAGTCCGACACTGGCGAAGATAAGGACGTGGCAAGGGTCGTCGCCTTTGGCGGCACCTGTATGTCGTGCGAGCTATCCGGGAAACGCCTGTCCGGCGCGAACTTTGTCGGGGCCAATTTCACCGGGGCCAGCTTGATTGGTGCGGATTTGCGTCGCGCCAATATGAAGGGCTCCAGCTTCCGTAACTGCGATTTCACCAAGGTGGATCTGCGCGACGCGGTCCTCAATGGCAGCAACTTCTATAGCGCCAACTTTGCCTCGGCCCGCCTCAGCGATGTATCCGCCAATGGGACGAATTTTTCCAAGGCCAATCTGCGCAAGGCCCGCCTGTCGGATGCCAGCCTCGCTGCGTCAAACCTGTCGGGTGCGCTTCTGGAAGAGGCGGACCTGCGCGATGCCATCCTCGCCAGTGCCAACCTCAGCCAGATAAACGGCCGCAACACCAATTTCCGCGACGCCGTTCTGGTCCATGCGAATCTGAATGGCGCGGATCTCAGTGGAGCGAATTTCGACGGGGCCAATCTACGCGGAGCCCGGCTGATTGGTGCCCGCTTGCGCGGGGCGCGGCTGTCCGATGCAGATCTTGACCTCGCCGATCTGCGCGGCGCGGATTTGACGAATGTGCGCGGCCTGGAGCAAGAGCAGCTCAACCGGGCTTGCGGCGATGCCTCCACGCGCCTGCCCTCCGGCCTGCGCATTCGGACCTGTCGCTAAGACACACGATATAGTCCAGACACAAAAAACCCCCGCCAGTCGCTCTGGCGGGGGTTTGGTTTTGTACCTTTCGGCACCTCAGACCTTGATCGGCAGCGCCGAGCGGATGTGCAGCTCTTTTTTCTGACGCTCTTCGACCTCGGCCGGGGCGTTCATCAGCAAGTCCTGGCCTTGCTGGTTCAGCGGGAAGGCAATCACTTCGCGGATCGCGGTTTCACCAGCCAGCAGCATGACGATCCGGTCAATCCCCGGGGCCAGACCGCCGTGCGGCGGTGCGCCATAGCGGAAGGCATTGAGCATGCCACCGAACTGGGCTTCGACCACATCCGCGCCATAGCCGGCAATCTCAAAGGCCTTGAGCATGATCTCGGACTTGTGGTTCCGGATCGCGCCCGAACACAGCTCATAGCCGTTACAGACGATGTCGTACTGATAGGCCAGGATATCGAGCGGATCCTTGGTCAGCAGCGCATCCATTTCACCTTGGGGCATCGAGAACGGATTGTGGGAGAAATCGACCTTCTTCTCGTCCTCGTTCCACTCGAACATCGGGAAATCGACGATCCAGCAGAACTTGAACTGGTCTTCATCCACCAGGTTGAGGTCAAAGCCGACCTTGTTACGCGCCGCCCCGGCGAACTTGTAGAACACCGACGGATCGCCCGCGACAAAGAAGGCCGCGTCACCAACGTTGAGGCCGAGCTGTTCACGGATGGCTGTGGCTTTTTCCGCGCCAATGTTCTTGGCAATCGGACCGGCCCCGCCCTCTTCGTCCTCGCGCCAGAAGATGTAGCCAAGGCCCGGCTGGCCTTCGCCCTGGGCCCAGGAATTCATCCGGTCACAGAAGGCGCGGTTGCCACCGGTGGGGGCCGGAATAGCCCAGATGCGGTTCTTGGGATCGGCATCAAGGATCTTGGCAAACAGGCCAAAGCCCGCGCCGCGGAAATGCTCGGACACGTCCTGCATTTCGATCGGGTTGCGTAGATCGGGCTTGTCCGAGCCGTACTTGGCAATCGACTCCCGGTACGGGATGCGCTGGAACGGATAGGCGCTGACGAGCTTGCCGTCACCGAATTCGGTGAACAGGCCGTGCATCAGGGGCTCAATGGCCGCAAACACGTCTTCCTGGGTGACAAAGCTCATTTCCACGTCGAGCTGGTAGAATTCCAGCGACCGATCCGCCCGCAGGTCTTCGTCACGGAAGCACGGGGCGATCTGGAAATAGCGGTCAAAGCCCGACACCATCAGCAACTGCTTGAACTGCTGCGGGGCTTGCGGAAGCGCATAGAACTTGCCCGGATGCAGACGCGACGGCACGAGGAAGTCGCGCGCGCCTTCGGGCGAAGAGGCCGTCAGGATCGGGGTCTGGTATTCAAGGAAACCCTGATCGACCATGCGCTGGCGGATCGAGTGGATCACCTTGGAGCGCAGCACGATGTTGCGGTGCAGGGTTTCACGGCGCAGGTCGAGGAACCGGTTCTTCAGGCGGATCTCTTCGGGATAGTCCGGTTCGCCAAACACCGGCAGCGGCAGCTCGGCCGCTTCGGACAGAACCTCAACCGCGTGAACGCGCACTTCGATCTCGCCGGTGGCCAGATTGGCATTGATGGTCTCTGCAGAGCGGGCCACCACCTCGCCGTCAATGCGGATCACGCTTTCGGCACGCAGGCGCTCGACCTTGGCAAAATCCGCCATCGACGGATCCAGCACGAGCTGGGTCAGACCATAGTGGTCGCGCAGATCGATAAACAAAAGGCCGCCGTGGTCGCGCTTGCGATGGATCCAGCCCGACAGGCGAACCGAAGCGCCCGTGTCGGCTTGGCGCAGTGCGCCACAGGTATGGGTGCGGTAGGCGTGCATAGAGACGTCTTGGCCCTGAATAAAACAGCGGAAATCAAGGGCCGGAAGGGCGCATGACCCTGCCCCCCTGTCAAGCCCTGACTGGGTGAGCGCCCGATCCTATGGGAAAAATCCGCCCTCTGTGCGCCGACTAAAGCCAAGTTCTGCACAGCCAAGCACGGGTCGTCCACGGTCCTGTGCCCTCAAGTGACCACCGCCGGATCGACGTAGGGACAGCAGGTTGCTAGCTTCAGGCTGAATGATGTCCAGATGCGAGGTGCCGGTGGCCCAACAGCTGCGGCTCGATCTTTACAGCCCAGAACAGTACAACCCTGAGGCCTTTGTCGCCTCAGTGAGCAATGGGCGTGCCTGGGATGCCGTACAGGCCCCCCAAGGCTGGATCAGCAATGCCCTGGCGATTATTGGTCCCGAAGGCACGGGCAAGACCCACCTCGCCCATGTGTTTGCAGACCGCCATCAGGCCGTATGGCTTGAACCCTCTGACCCGGATCGACCAGACTTTGAACGGCTTCGCGGGCGCCCGGTGGTTTTAGATAATGCCGATCAGGCGGACCCCGAAACTCTGTTTCACCTGATCAACCTCAGTCAAAGCGACGGCGGCCGCCTGCTCCTGACGGCGCGGGACCATCCGGTCAGTTGGCCCAGCCCGATTTCCGACCTGCGGTCACGCTTGAACGCCCTCCAGGTCATCGACTTGGACAAGCCCGATGACGGCCTTTTACGAGTCATACTGGAGCGTTTGTTTGCCCAGCGCGCCATTCGTCCCTCGTCTGAGTTGCTGGCGTATTTGGCCAACCGGATCGAACGCTCTGTCCCGGCAGCCCGAACAATTGTCACAGACTTGGACGAGAAGTCCGACGGTCGGGGGATTACGCGGCATTTAGCCCGCATGATTCTCGACAACCGGGACGAAGCCCTTCAGGGTGACCTGGATTTTGATAATGACGATGCGGCGGTGACAGACCCGGACGGATAACAGTGTCCGTCGGCCAGCCCGCCCCGGAGGGAAGAGACGGACTCATGAGTGATCACGCCCTTGCCACACCCCAGGCCCCGGACGAGGCTGCGAGCGAGGCCTTTTTGAGCGCCGAAGCCCTGATGAGTTCCCCGGAGCGGTTCTTTAACCGCGAGCTGTCCTGGCTCGCCTTTAACCAACGCGTGATCGAAGAGGCGGAGAACCGCAACCACCCGCTCTTGGAGCGCCTGCGCTTCCTGTCGATCTCGGCCAATAACCTCGACGAATTCTACATGGTGCGCGTAGCGGGTCTCCAGGGCCAGGTCCGCGAACGGGTCCGCGTCATCAGTATGGACGGGCTTTTGCCGTCTGAGCAGCTTGAGGCCGTTAACGAAGAGGCGGGCGAGTTAATGCAACGCCAGCAGCGGATCTGGCGGCAATTGCGTACAGAGTTGGCCCAGACCGGGCTTCAGGTGATCGATCCGGACGAAGTGACCAAGGCGGAGATGAACTGGCTGGAGGAGCAATTCCAGACCCAACTGTTCCCTGTCTTGACCCCTCTGGCGATTGATCCGGCCCACCCCTTTCCGTTCATACCAAATCTTGGCTTCTCTTTGGCACTCAAGCTCAAACGGCGTACGGACAACAAGGTCATGTATGCCCTGGTGCCGATCCCGACCCAGGTGCAGCGGTTCTGGCGGATGCCGGCCCCGACGGCCCGGCGGGTCAAACCCAAGGCGCGGTTCCTGTCGCTGGAAAAC
>JBKBWB010000186.1:0-4668 GCA_046289215.1 Asticcacaulis sp.
CCGGTCTTCGGACAGAGCGTCTTTGAGCTTCTTTTCGACCGCCCGGTTGTTCTTGCCTTCATCCATGTCGATGAAGTCAATCACGATCAGGCCGGCCAGATCGCGCAGACGCATCTGGCGAGCGGCCTCTTCAGCGGCTTCAAGGTTGGTCTTGAGCGCTGTCGCCTCGATGTTGCGTTCGCGAGTGGATTTTCCGGAGTTGACGTCGATCGCCACAAGGGCTTCGGTCTGGTTGATCACCAGATAGCCGCCCGATTTCAGGGGCACGACCGGCGAATAGATTTGTTGCAGCACATCCTCGACACGGTGACGCACGAACAAAGGCGAGCTGTCGCGGTAATACTGAATCTTTTTGGCCTGAGACGGCATGATCATGCGCATGAAGTCTTTGGCGCTGCGATAGCCGTCCTCGCCCTCGACCCAGACCGTATCGATGTCCTTGTCAAACAGATCGCGGATCGCGCGTTTGACCAGATCCTCTTCTTCGTAGATCAGCGCGGGCGCTGTTGACTGTAGCGTGGTCTCGCGGATGTTTTCCCACAGACGCAGCAGATAGTCGTAGTCGCGCTTGATTTCCTGCTTGGTGCGCTTGGCCCCGGCGGTGCGGATGATCAGCCCCATGCCTTGCGGCACCTCAAGGCTCTGGGCCACGGTTTTCAGGCGCTTGCGATCGGTGGCATTGGTGATCTTGCGGCTGATCCCGCCGCCGCGTGCCGTGTTGGGCATCAGAACGCAGTACCGACCCGCCAGCGACAGATAGGTGGTCAGCGCCGCGCCCTTGTTGCCGCGTTCTTCCTTGACCACCTGGATCAACAGGATCTGACGGCGCTTGATCACTTCCTGGATCTTATAGCGCCGCATCAGGTGGCGGCGCAGGCGCAGTTCCTCGGCGGGCAGTTCGCCGTCGTCATCCTCGTCGTCAACATGATCGTCATCGCCACTGGAATTGGCCAGTTCAGCCATCAGCGCTTCACGATCGGCCACCGGGATCTGATAGTAATCCGGATGGATCTCGTTGAAAGCGAGGAAGCCGTGGCGATTGCCGCCGTATTCCACAAACGCGGCCTGAAGGCTGGGTTCGACCCGGGTTACCTTGGCGAGATAGATATTGCCGCGAAGCTGTTTTTTTGACTGGCTTTCAAAGTCAAATTCTTCAACCCGTTGGCCATTGAGGACGACGACACGCGTTTCTTCCGCGTGCGCCGCATCGATCAGCATAGTTTTGGACATTCAAAGTCTCTCCGGGGCGCGACAGCCGTTCTGTGACGGGGCGCCGGTCAGTGCCAGAGGCGCGCGCGAAAACGGGCCGACCGTTCGGCACAGACACCAGCGTGTCTGAGATCCGGGTCGGGGCGTACGCGTCTGAGCCCATGTGGCAAACGTTCCTGTGGGCGCAGCCGAGAAGGGCCGCGCGAGGTCTTAATCAAATCCGGGTCGTGAAAAGCAGGGCGACGGATCCAAAAACCCGGTCTGCCAGACGGCCCGTTGTCATCGTGCGCGCGTGTCCACCGATCAGACCGGCCCGGCACGCAGCGCGTCGCTACATTGCAACATTCGCACAAAAAAGAAAAGCTTTCCTGAACTGGGGCTTGTTAACGCATTTTCCATGGGAAGCTGCCACAGTGGCACCAATCAGAATGGTGGTGTCCGGAGTTTAGTATGTCCCGAGGGCCAATCTGCCCGTTGCGCGGGTCGGTAAGCTTTGTCGCAACGTTGGCGATGTGTCTTCTCGGCGCGTTTCTGCCTCAGGCCGGAGCGGCGCAGAGCCTTCAGAAGGTCCGCCTGGGCGGGGACTCCGCACAAACCCGGATCGTTATCGAACTGGACCGGGCTGTCAAAGGCCAGGTTCTTTCGGATTCCCGTGACTTGCGCACTGTCATTTTGGCTCTACCCGGCGTTCATCCTGAAACAACCTTGAACGGCAAGGGGCGGGGCCTGATCGCAGACTGGTCAGTCGAAGATGTAGCGGGGGCGTCTCGGGTAAAGTTGAGACTTGCGGCGGATGCCGTGATTGGCCGTCGCTTTCTGCTGCCACCGGGAGATGGTGTCCCCAACTATCGCTACGTGATCGATCTTTATAGCCAAGCCTATGCCGCCAGTCAGGCTTCAGATCAAACGGCGTCGGTTTCGGGAGTGTTGCCAGATCGAGCAGGGGCCATAAGCACCAAACTGTCCAGCGTCCGTCCGGGACAAGATGTCGTGCAGGTGCTGGATACGCCAGAGCCGCGAAAACGTAGCGGCAAACGAATCGTCGTGATCGACGCCGGTCACGGCGGCAAGGATCCGGGGACGCTTGGCGCAGACAGCCCTGAAAAGGATGTAACGCTTTCAGCGGCTCGCACACTCAAGGCCAAGTTGGAGCGTACTGGACGCTTTACCGTGGTCATGACCCGCGAAACCGATGCCTTTATCGCCCTGGATTCGCGCGTTCGGATTGCGCGGCAAGCCAATGCGGATCTGTTTATTTCCTTGCATGCGGATGCCGCTGCGGATCCGAACACGCGCGGGGCCAGCATCTATACCCTGTCTGATACCGGTAGCGAGCGGGCTGCGCGAAAGGTCATGACTCGGGGGGACTGGACAGTTCCGGCCATCAACCATGCCAATTCCAATGATCGGGTGGTCAATCGCATTCTGTTGGACCTGACCCAACGTGTGACGAAGAATCGCTCCGCGACCTTTGCCCAGATCCTCTTGAACAACATCGACGACCATACGCCGCTGCTCCGTCGCAGCCACCGTCAAGCTGGTTTTGCCGTCCTTCTGGCTCCGGATGTACCTGCTGTACTTCTGGAAATGGGCTTTATGTCCAACCGCGAAGACGAAAAGGCCCTGTCGGATCCCGCTTACCGGGATCGCCTGATGCAATCGACGGCAGACGCCATCAATGCCTATTTCTCCGATGATGTCCGGTTTGCTGGATTTGGTGTCCGGCCCTGATCACAGCCAATGCTGCCGTTTAGCGGGTAGGGTGTGGCTTTCGCGTTTCCCTGGGCTTTTTTCCAAGGCTTTGCACAACTGGCCCTTTGCCTATAATGACGCGACTCGTTAAATGCCCTGTTCGTCTGTGGGGTGAAGGCGTCGGAGGCAAGTGTGATCAAATCCGCCGAGCGATGGTTTGCAATGGCCGGGGTCATCGTCATGACCTCTGTGTCCGTTGCCGGGCTGGCGGTGGCGATCTATGCCGCGTGGCTGTTTCACGATCTGCCGGACAGCACCCGTCTAGCCGAGTATCGTCCCCCGACAGCGACTCGCGTCTATGCTTGGGATGGCACGCTGATCGGGGAGTTTTCTCGGGAACGCCGGATTTTTGTCCCCTATGATCGGATCCCGCCGACACTGGTTCAGGCGTTTTTGGCCGCTGAAGACCGCAATTTTTTCAATCACGGCGGGGTGGATTTTACCGGGCTTAGCCGGGCCATGGCCAAGAACGTGTCAAACCTCGTCAATGGCCGCCGCCTCGAAGGCGGCTCGACGATCACCCAACAGGTGGCCAAAAATATTCAGTTGTCCAGTGAAGTGACCGTTGGCCGCAAACTCAAGGAAGTCATTCTGGCCCGGCGTCTCGAATCGACGCTGGATAAAAAGCAAATCCTTGAGCTTTATCTGAACGAGATTTTTCTGGGCTATCGGTCCTTTGGTGTCGCCTCAGCAGCGTTCAATTACTTCGGTAAGTCCCTGGATGATCTGACAATTGCCGAAATGGCCTATCTTGCGTCTCTGCCAAAGGGGCCCGCCAACTATCATCCGATCCGCTTTAAGCAATCCGCCGTCGAGCGTCGCAACTGGATCCTCGGCGAAATGCACAAGCTCGGTTGGATCACCGAAGCGGAATACCAAACGGCGTTGAAAGAAGACTTGGTCGTCCAGAATGCACCGATGCGCGCGCGCTATCGCGATGCGGATTACTTCCTTGAGGAAGTTCGCCGCCAGGGCACGACTGCGTTTGGAGAAAAACTGTTCAGTGGCGGCTATTATCTGCGCACGACCCTGGATGCCCAGATGCAGACGTCTGCCCGCGATGCGTTGATGCGTGGGCTTGAACTTTATGATTATCGCCATGGCTGGCGCGGGGCTTCGGCCAGTGGGGATCCAAAAGGGGATTGGAAGCCTCAGGCTTCGAAGCTGCGCATTCCTGCTGAACGCACAAAATGGGTCGGGGCAATTGTCGAGAGTTCCGCCGGCGGAAATGTTCGAGTGACAACCGTCAAGGACGACAAAGGCCGAATCCGGGACGCCGATGTGATCTGGGCCAATGCGTCCAAGCCCCTGAAAAAAGGTGATATTGTAATCGTCGAGGAATTGACACGTGGCGTGATGGCCTTGCGCCAGGTGCCGCGCGTCAACGGCGCTTTGGTGGCGATTGATCCCTGGAGCGGGCGCGTCCTGGCCATGGTGGGGGGGTATAGCTTCTCGCTGTCAAAGTTTAACCGCGCAACACAGGCTTACCGCCAGCCCGGCTCCGCCTTTAAGCCGTTTGTCTATGCCGCTGCCCTCGAAGGCGATTTTACGCCGGCCAGTATCGTGGTCGATGGGCCGATCTCGTTCAAAGGGGCCAATGGGAAGGTCTGGAGCCCCAAGAACTATTCGCGGCGCTACTATGGTCCGCAAACCTTGCGTAAGGGCCTCGAACTGTCGCGCAACGCCATGACCGTGCGTCTGGCCAAC
>JBKBWB010000187.1:0-4621 GCA_046289215.1 Asticcacaulis sp.
CCCGTCAATGCCGCTGCTCTGGCCCTTGCCAACCTAAGCGTTCAGTCCGCTGACACGACGCAATCCGCGTCCAAGTCGGATGAAAAAAAGGAAAGCGATAAAAAGGCGGGCGATAAGACCGCAGCCAAAAAATCGTCTGAAGACAAAAAGGACGGGTCAAAAAAGGGGGACGACAAATCTGGCTCTGACAAGACGTCCAAGACGCGTGACGGCAAGAAAAATTCTGAAAAGAAAGACTCAGACTCGGACAAAAAGGGCAAAGATAAGAAAGACACCAAACCCAAGGCGAAGCCTAAGTCGGGTTCAAAAGAAAAGACCACAAAAGACAAGACGGGCAAAAAGTCTGGATCGGATAAAAAATCGGAGACCAAGCCCCGGGGCAAGGCCGAGTCAGAAAAGCCGCAACCCAAGGAAACGCCGCGACCTGGGTCTGCTGAAACGGCGCGCCTGAATGCGGCCTCACCGAGTGCAGCGCCCGATGATCCCATCAAATCGCTGCTTGAAGCGAGCATGAACCAGCTCGAAGACAGCGAAGGCGGAGAACAGGCTACGTCCCGTCCGACCGTTGGCAGTGCTCCCACCGTTGCGCGCACCATCCGCCCGTTCGAAATGCCATCGCGGACATCCGTCGGGATTTTTGATCCGGGGATTGGCCAGACACCAGATCTGTCTGACGCTGTTGATCTGCACCGCTATGCCCGGACCTATGAGGGTCCCAAAGGGGCACTCGAAACCTATTATGATCAAGGCGTGCGTAACGCGTTCAAAGCCGAACAGGCGCGTATGGGTCAGCTCGACGGGCAATGGACCCTGAAAAACCCGGACGGCATGCCTCTTTATACATTCTTGTTTCTCGACAGTGGCCAACCATCAGACCCCGTCCAGGGCGCCTGGCGGCAAATCACGGCCGCCGGGGGGCTGAAGTCGACGGGTATGTTGTCTGCGGTTCGTCAAAACGGCGACACCTTGGAACTGCACGTCCAGCCTGCGGCCGGTGCCGCTGTCCAGATTCTCCGACTGATCCGCGCCGAGGGTCGCACCTATCGCGGGGGCTTCGTGGGTCAACCGGTTCAGGATCTTGTGCTCAGCCCCGATCCCCATGACGTGACTCGTTAAGCGTCGAGAAGGGCCGCTTTTAAAGCATCGATAACCCGTGCCAGGCCGTGTTCTGATTCTGTATAGGGACGGGAAGGGCTGTGGCCCCACACAGGACCGGGCCAGGCCGGATCCTGCTCATGGCGATTGATCACGTGGATGTGGAGCTGGGGCACAACATTGCCAAGGTTGGCCATATTGAGCTTTGTATGGGCAAGGCCCAGAGCTTCAGCCACCCGGCGAACCGCACGACCGGTTTGCAGCATTTCGGCCAAGAGCTGAGTCTGATCGGCGCTCTCCAGATCTTCGATTTCACGTTTGTCTGCCCGGCGAGGGATCAGGACCGCCCAGAGATAGCGCGCATCGTCCTGCAGGCGGACATCGCAGAGCGCCAGGGATGTCACCGGATGGCTAGACTGAAGCAAGCGCGCATCGGCAATAAACGGTTCCATTGGGGCTCCTGGGGCCGGTGAGGGGGCTGTCTTTTCAGCATTGGACCGCACCCGGATCAAGTGCGCCGATCTCAATGCTTGCGATCGCAGGCGCGGGGGATTAGATCGCAGTGCAATATATCGGGCGAGTGCCATTCCGGACCCTCGCCCTCAAACGAGGAGACGCCCATGGCGCGTGCAAAGATCGCCCTGATTGGTGCCGGTATGATCGGCGGAACTTTGGCGCATATCGCCGCTCGTGAAGAGCTTGGCGATGTGGTCCTGTTCGACATCGCCGAAGGTACCCCCCAGGGCAAGGCTCTGGACATTGCCGAAGCCTCGGCTGTGTTTGGCAAGGACTCGGTGCTCAAAGGCGCAAACGACTATGCTGACATCGCAGGCGCGGACGTGTGCATCGTCACCGCCGGTGTGCCGCGCAAGCCGGGCATGAGCCGCGACGACCTGTTGGGGATCAACCTCAAGGTCATGAAGGCCGTGGGCGAAGGCATCAAGCAATATGCCCCGAACGCCTTTGTCATCTGCATCACCAACCCGCTCGACGCCATGGTGTGGGCGCTGCAAAAGTTCTCGGGCCTGGCCCCGCACAAGGTTATCGGCATGGCCGGTGTGCTGGATTCGGCGCGCTTTGCCTATTTCCTCGCGGAAAAGACCGGTGTGTCAGTCGAAGACATCCACGCCTGGACCCTCGGCGGCCACGGCGACGACATGGTGCCGATGGTGCGTCATTCGAGCGTGGGTGGCCTGCCGCTGCCGGCTCTGGTGCAACAGGGCTGGATGACCCAGGACGAGCTGGACGCCATCGTCGAGCGCACCCGCAAAGGCGGCGGCGAGATTGTCGCCCTGCTCAAGACCGGTTCGGCCTTCTATGCCCCGGCGGAAAGCGCCATTGCCATGGCTGTGTCCTACCTCAAGGACAAGAAGCGCGTTCTGCCCTGCGCCAGCTATCTGACCGGCCAATACGGCCTGAACGGCTTGTACGTCGGCGTGCCGACCCTGATCGGCAAGGACGGCGCTGAGCGCATCATCGAGTTCGAAACCAATGACGACGAAAAAGCCATGCTGGCCAAGTCGGTGGCCAGTGTTCAGGGCCTGATCGAAGCCTGTAAGGCGATTGATCCGTCGCTGGCCTGATCGGTCTGATCCCTCGGACTAGAGAACAGGGGTGCCTTCGGGGACCCCTGTTTTTTTATGCCCTTTTTCAGCCCCGATCCCGGGTGTAGGCTCTTTTGCAACAACCGAGGGAGACGGCAGATGAAACGGGCGGGATGGGTCTTGACCACACTGGTTTTAGTGGCCGGGCTGATGGTGCTGAGCGGGTGTGCCAATCGGCCCATGGGGGCACCGGGGGATCCGGCGTTTGTCCGGGGGCTGATCGACGGGTTTCTGGCGCCGTTCAGTTTCATCGTCAGCCTGTTTAATGACCATGTGCGCATGTACGCCTTTCCCAATATCGGGCGCTGGTATGATTTTGGCTTCTTGCTTGGCATCAGCGTCTGGGGCGGGGGCGGTGCAGCGGCCTCGCGCCGTTAGGAGCAAGAACTCATGACTGTTTTGCCGTTTTCGCCCTTGGGCCCGACGCTGGAAACACCGCGTTTGTGGTTGCGTCCGCCGGTAAAATCCGACTTTGAGGGCTTTGTAGCCTTCCATAATGAGCCCGAAACCATGACCCATCTGGGCGGGGTTACCCCCCGGGCGGTGGTCTGGCGCAGTTTTCGCTCCATGGCGGGCAGCTGGGCGCTGGACGGCTTTTCAATGTTCTCGGTGATCGAAAAAAGCACGGGGCAATGGATCGGACGGATTGGGCCGCTGTTCCCCGAAGGCTGGCCCGCGCGCGAGGTGGGCTGGGGGCTGATCAAGGCTGCAACCGGCAAGGGCTATGCGGTCGAGGCGGCTGTGGCCACCATGGACTATGCCGTCGATGGGCTGGGCTGGACCGATGTGATCCATACCATCGCCCCGGACAATGTCGGCTCCCAAGCCGTGGCGCGAAAGCTGGGGTCGGTCAATCGTGGGCCCGGAAAACTGCCTGCCCCTTATGAGACCTTGGTGGTGGACATCTGGGGCCAGACCGCAGAGGAATGGCGGGTCAACCGCGCCCGGTTTATCGCTCAGTCGTGAAACCAGCCGTCGTCGCGTAAAGCCCGGACATAGGTGCGGCTGACAGGGGCCAGCAGGCCGGACTTCAGCGTAAGGGTGACCTTGCCCTCCTGGCGTTCGGCCCCGACGATGGCTTCTCGGGCGACCCACCAGGAGCGGTGGGTGCGCGCCCCGGCAATGCCCGCCAGCTCACCGACAGCATCCCCAAGGCGCATCAGGATCAGGTGTTCACCCACGCTCGTATGGACCCGCAAATAATGGTCTTCGGCGCTCACGGCATAGAGCTCGGCGGACTGGAATTTAAAGGGTAATCGCGCCCGAAACCGCTCCGCGCCTTCCGTCAGCGGCGCTATCGCCGGAGTTTCTGGGGTTCCCCTGGGGGGACCGGATGTTTCAATCGGTCGCCGCTCACTGAGATAGGTCAGGCCTGCAATGACGACCGTGACTGTCAGGGTCGGCAAGAAGAAAAATGTGATCTCACTATAAAAACTCGCGGCGCGTCCGAACCATAAATTGGTCAGCCACCAGATCGCCACAGACAGGGGCGGGGTCACGCTGAGGCAAATGACCACAAACTCAATCGCCGGCCAGCGATTGAACCAGCCAGTCCGCTCGATCGCCCAGGCGATGCCGACCGCCAGAAACGTGCCGCACAGACCCATGGCCACCCAATAGGTCAAGCGATGCAGGAACGGCAGGTCATGCGTCCCAAAAGCACCGGCCAGACTGAGCACCAGTGCGACGGCCAAGGTGATCACGAAGGCGCGGATCTGATCCCGCATGCAAGGCAGCAGTCCTTTTGGGCCGGTCATTGGCGAAGCGTGAGCCGTCTGATCCGGCATTTCACGAATGGGCCTGCTCACCTGACGTATCCCCGCCCCCGTACTGTTCGCTCTGGCTTAGACCGGCCCCCAGTTGAACGCAACGTCCACCCGAGGGAGTCTGTTTCCATGTCATCGAACGTTCGTCAGATTATT
>JBKBWB010000188.1:0-4614 GCA_046289215.1 Asticcacaulis sp.
ATACGGCGGTGGGTCTGGTTGCGGCCCTGGCCCGACGTGATGCAGGCGCAGGCCCCCAGATCGTGCTGGCCACCGCCCATGCCGCCAAGTTCCCGGATGCGGTTGAAGCGGCCCTCGGAACGCCTCCTCAAGCCCCTGCGGCACTGGCAGCGCTGGAGAACCGGCCGGAAACCTTTGCCATCTGTGGCCCAGAGACAGACGGCGTGCGAGAGCGGGTCCTGGCGCACCGTCGGGCCTAGGCGCTTAAGCCTGAAGCGAGAGGGGGCGGCTGCCTTGCTGAAGGTGCGCGACCGCCTCTTGGCTGCGGAAATAATGCAGGCGACGATAGAAGGCTTCCGGATCCTTGGGCTGGACCAGCCAGGCGGGATCATGCCAGAGCCAGTCATGCAGACGGCTTAGGGTAAAGCGCAGGGCCGCCGCCCGGCACAAATCCGGCAGAGCGGACCGCTCCGCCTCAGACAGGGGCCGCTCTGCCGCATAGGCTTCAAGAAAGGTCTGTTGCACCCAAGGCAGAGGCTGGCCGCCGGGGGTAAAGCCCCAAGCATTCAAGGCAATCGCCAGATCATAGGCCAGTCGATCGGTGCAGGCGTAATAGAAGTCGATCACGCCCCCCACTGCCCCATCGGGGGTCATCAGCACATTATCGGGGAAATAGTCTCCGTGCACAGTGCCGGTCGGCAGATCGAGGCTCCAGACCCGCTGAAGATAGGCCCGTTCCTGATCCAGATCCGCCAGAAGGTCCGCCAGCGCGCTGTGCGCCCTTTGCTGACTGCGCGCGGACAGGCGCGCCCAGGCGTCGGGGCCCATGCTGTTGGCCCGCCGACCCGAAAACCCGTCGCAGACCCGGTGCATCTGGGCCAGCGCCCGGGCACAGGCCGCCACAGTGGCCGGATCCGGATCACGCGGCCAGGCCCCAGGCAGCCAGGCGATCAGGGCCGCTGTGCGCCCGTTGAGGGGACGCAGCACCTGGCCCCGCCGGTCTGTAATGGGGGCCGGAGCTGGATAGCCCGCCGCCGCCAGATAGCGGGTCAGGTCCATAAAATAGGGCAGATCCGCCTCAGGCGTCACCGCTTCGAACAGGGTCAGGACATAGGCCCCGGCTTCGGTCACAATACGAAAGTTACTATTGGACACTCCCTCAGAGATCCCCTGAAACTCTAACAAGGCCCCCAGATCATAGTCTGCGAGAAAGGCTGCGGCCTCGGGCGGGTCGACGGGCGTAAAAACGGCCACCGGATCCCTCCGTCACATTCGGCCCTGGGCCGGGGCGGACCCAGCACAGGACAGATCATATAAGTCAGCCATCACACTCTCCGTTGTCGGTCGACGACCGGCACCCCGACCCAAGACATGGTGCACCTGTCCGTCATCAAACACCACCCGCAGCGCGTTCTGTTCATCGCAGCAGCGCAGGAACACCGGATCCGACACAGGCTCGATGCGGATAAAGGCGCGAAGTTTGGTTCCGTCGCGCTCACAGACCGCAACCTGACGCGTGCCAGGCTTGGCGGCCACGTCCACCGGATCAAATTGTACCGGCTCCGCGCGGATTGCCGCCCCGGCCTTGCCAAAGGCCTGCCAGGCCAGCAGCCGTAACTTGGCGGCGGCATCGACCCCATTGAGGTCATCCGACGGATCGGCCTCGGCCAGACCCGCCCGGCGCGCAGCGGTCACGGCGGTATCAAAAGATTGACCAGACTGCATCTGGCTGAGCACGAAGTTGGTGGTCCCGTTGATGATGCCTTCGAGGCGGACAACCGTTCTGCCTTCGCGGCGGCACCAGCGGTCGAGACATTCCAGCATGGGAGTTCCGCCGCCCACCGCGGCCCGATAGGCCAGACGGGTTCCGGCAGTGGACGCCAGCGCCTGAAGGCGGTCAAGATCGCGGCTGAGCGCCTGTTTATTGGCCGAGACCACCGCCATGCCGCGCCAGAGTGCTTCGCGGGTCAGGGCATAGCCTTCGTCCCCATCCGCCAGAGCGTCGACGACCACATCGGGTTGCAGGGCCAACAAGGCCTCGCGGCTGTCCACCCACAGGGCAGGGTCGATCACGACATCCCGGTCCTTACTCAGGTCGCGGATCTGAACCCCCACGAGGCTATAACGACCAGGCTCGGCCAGCAGACGGCGAACGACCCCGCCGCCCACCACACCACACCCTGCCACGGCCACACGCAGCGGCTTTTCCAGCACCTCAGCCCGGGCAGACAGGCTGACCACATCCAGATCCGGATGGCCCATGGGCCAGGCCCCCGTCGCCCCCTCGGCGATGACGACATCGGCCATGGCCAGTGCCCCGGCCAGCACATCATCGGTCACATCCGAGGGCTGATCGACCTTAAGCCCCCGCACCGACAGGCCCACCAGATCACACTGAGTCAAGAATGCCGCCATGGCGGTCTGTTCCAGGGACTTGCGCATGCCCCCGTCTTGACCAAAGGCGAACACCAGCACCAGCAGCTTCTGTCCGGCCGCGACCCGGCGATAGAGAGCCGAGACCGCCAGCTCCAGGGCAACCGGCTGATGGACGAGGTCGGCACTGACCTTGACCACCGCCAGGGCGGATGGCCAGGGGTGCTGGGGATGCTCCGCCTGCGGACTTTGTAGGGCGGCGGATTTCGGCAGTACGGCTTCGAGAAGATCGTAAGACATGTCAGGGGGTCCTTTTGCGCATGAAAAAACCCCGCTCGGTGATCCGGCGGGGTGGCTGTTGGCGTGGGCGTGTTGTGTTTGCCGCGCGCTAACCTGCCCCCGCCGAGAAGGCGGTGGTGGTGGTGGTGGTGATAATGGTCATGAGGGTGACGATGAGGCCTGCCATCATCCCAATCCGCACACGCACAGTGTCGTCCCGGCGCAGGGCGCGGGCAACAGGGCGTACGGACAGGGTGCGGTGTGACAGGGTCATAACGGGATTGACGCTAAACCGGCCCTGGCGATTGAGCAAGCCCCGAAATCACGTCGATACGGTAAAAAATTTCTTTCCGGCGCAACCATCCGCAAGATACTGGATAAATCATGCCGACATGAACACTATAGTGGAATTCCATCGCCCAACCGCCTTGTACGTGGTCGAGCATTGAAAGGCCTGCGGGTCGATCCGGCCAAGCTAGTGACGCTAAAGTGGGGGTTTATTATTCCTCGTTTTGTCTTTGACGTCCGGCTCGCTAGCCATACAGCCTGTTTTGCCGCAATCGCCGAGACCTGCTTGTGACCCAGACTGCTGCTTCTGTGATCTCCCTGATCGGGAATACCCCGTTGATCCGCCTCAAGCGGGCGTCTGAACTGACCGGCTGTGACATCTGGGGCAAGGCCGAGTTTCTTAATCCCGGACAGTCGGTCAAGGATCGGGCCGCGCTCTGGATTATCCGCGATGCCGAACAAAAGGGGCGGCTGCGTCCCGGCGGCACGATTGTCGAGGGTACCGCAGGCAATACCGGCATTGGGCTGGCCATGGTTGGCAATGCCCTGGGCTATCGCACGGTGATCGTGATCCCGCGTACCCAAGCCGAAGAAAAGAAACAGGCGATCCGCATGCAGGGGGCGCACCTGATTGAGGTCGATGCTGCCCCCTATAGCAACCCTAACAACTATGTGCGCTATTCGGGCCGTCTGGCGGAGGCGCTGAATGCAATCACGCCCGAGGGCGCCATCTGGGCCAACCAGTTCGATAATGTCGCCAACCGTCAGGCCCATATCGATAGCACCGGCCCGGAGATATGGGACCAAACCCGCGGCAAGATCGACGGCTTCATCTGTGCTGTGGGCTCCGGCGGGACGCTGGCCGGGATCGGTCTGGCGCTCAAGGCCCGTAACCCGGATGTGACCATTGGCTTGGCGGATCCCGACGGGGCTGCGCTTTACAGCTACTATACAAGCGGGGAGCTGAAGTCCGAAGGCAGCTCCATTACCGAAGGCATCGGCCAGGGCCGGATCACCGCCAATCTTGAGGGCGCACCGGTGGATCGCGCCTATCGGATTTCTGACGCGGAATGGCTGCCGATCCTGTTTGATCTGGCGCAGCACGAAGGGCTGGTGGTCGGGGGATCGGCGGCGCTGAATGTCGCCGGGGCGATCCGGTTGGCCAAGGACCTTGGGCCGGGCAAGACCATCGTCACGGTGCTGTGCGACTATGGCAACCGCTATGCCTCCAAGATTTTCAACGGCGCGTTCCTGAAGGACAAGGGTCTGCCGACTCCGCCGTGGGAAAGCGGCGCGGCCACCGCAATCCCGGACGTGAGCGTCTCATGATCCGGTCCGACTCAGGCGCGGATTCAGATATCCGAGGCGGCAAAGACCGGCGTGTCGAAGGGCCCAAGGTCAGAGCGGACCTCGCCGCGTGCTTCACGGCGCAACCAGTCCATGAATGCGATCTGGGCGGGGCGCAGGTCACGATTCTGCGGCCAGACCAAGTAATAGGCAAACTGGATCGGCTGGTTTTCTTCAGCAAACAGAACCCGAAGGCGGCCCGTGCGGATATCGGCATCCGCCAGGGTCCGTTTGGCCAGAGCCACACCCCGCCCCGCCGCGGCCGCCTCGATCACCATATGCGACTGGTTGAACCGGGGCCCGCGCGAGGCATCGACTTCCGTTGCGCCATGCGCCGACAGCCACATA
>JBKBWB010000189.1:0-4597 GCA_046289215.1 Asticcacaulis sp.
CAACTGGCGCTGACGCACAAGGCCCGCTTCAACGGGGGCTGGATGCTGACGTCGCGGCTCTCGGGCCATCACCATGGCGAAGAGTCCAACCGCCTGAACGCCCTGCCGAACAACACCGCCGAAGCCTACACGCTGGTGAATGCTCGCGTCGAGCTGGCCGCGCCGCTGGGCTGGGCCGTCTATGGCTATGCGCGCAACCTGACGGACGAGGTCTATTTCCCGGAACTGAACGGGGCCTCGCGGATGGTTGGGGCTCCGGCGACCTACGGTCTGGGTCTGCGCTTCAGCTACTGAGGCTGAGCGGTTCGCCGCTCACCCTTCTTCCTCGCAACTTTGCGCCGGTCCAGCCCCCCTGGACCGGCGATTTTTTTATCCGGGCAACCGGCCCTTGGATTGCCCCTTGAGGGTGAAGAGCAAGATCAGCAGCAGCCCGATGCCGGCCAAAGCCGTGTAGACCATCAGCGGTTCGTCCTGGCGCTGCATGTTTGCGGCGGCGATCCAGCCGAGGGCCCAGACGAGCGGGATGGCGTAGATCCTTGACAGCGTCATTCGCAGCATCATGCCGGCAAAAACAATCAGACCAATCAGAAACGCCAAAGAGACCATGACCTGGCGCGGATCCGGTTGCAGGCCGCTGGCGACCAGAGCAGAGGTCAAATTAACGACACTGGCAGCCGTGATCCATCCGGTCACCAAAGCCAAGGGCACGATAAAAAAGCCAGCCTCCGCACGGCTTAGTTCCAGAGACCTTAGGCGGTACAACCCGGTCAATCCGGATAAGAGCGAAATACAGATAATCCCGAGGCTCACCCATTCGATCCCGTTAATGGGTACCCAAATAGACCAGGCCGTATTCAACGCCCAGATCACGGCCATGTGCGGTCCGACAAGGCGCACAATCGCGTTTCTGGGATTCAGGATAGCCCAGGCCGCCGCGACCAAAGCCCAGAGGTAGATCACCCCCCAGATGGCAAAGGCTGGTCCCAATGGCACCAAAGGATGTGAGGTTGCTGCCGACTGCTCGGAGACGCTGCGCCCGATCCCCAGCCATTCCGGGACCTGTCCGCTGAAAATCTGCGCCACAGCAAGCAGAAGAAGCAGCCAGCCCGTGAGGGAACTATGTCTTTTTCGTTCCGAGACGTCGGATGTCTGTGCGTTGGCCACTTGTCATTCCTCTTGTTGACCCATTGCATACGCATAGAAAGAGGATTGAGCTCACGGATTGATCTATATTACCTGGCACGGCTTTTTTATGCGCTTCCTCGCCTTACAAACAATTCACCATCAGTCATGCATCTAAATAGGGCGTTTCGCGCCTCTTAAGGTACAGACGCAGGTCATGTGGGCCTGTTTTAAGACTGAGGATGCTACCATGAACGAGATTGCACCCGTATTTATCCCGATTTCCTTCATCGCCATGATCGCCGCGATTGTGCTGGTGCCGCGTTGGCTGCGCAGCAAGGAGCGCATGCAGGTGCAGGAAACTATCCGCGCCGCCATCGAACGCGGTCAGCCGCTGCCGACAGAAGTGCTCGAGTCCTTCAATACTGAAGTCAAAAAGGTCTCGTCGCCGCTCAATGATATCCGCTCTGGCCTTATTACCCTTGCGGTCGGGGGCGGGATTGCCGGGTTTGGCTACTTCATCAGTATGGAAGAATCTGACGCCTTTTATCCGTTGATGGGGATTGCCATGATCCCATCGCTGATTGGGGCTGTGTTGATCCTGTTCGGCCTGATTGGCTTGCTGAACAAATCCAAGTAAGGTGTCCGGGTCGAACGAAAGGCCGGACATATGTCGGGGCTGAAAATAGGGTCGCCACTGACCTCACTTCACGATGTGGAGCTGGCGGCCCTTGCAATGACAGGCGAGCGACGCGCCTATGGCGAGTTGGTCCGGCGGCATAGCTGCACGGTACGGGCTTTGCTGCGTCGTATGGGAGCCGAACCGGCTCTAGCCGACGACTTGGCTCAGGATGCGTTCCTGGCCGGATTTGAGCGGATCCGGGATTTTCGCGGCGAGGGGACTTTTGCCGCTTGGATCAAGCGGATCGCCGCGCGGCTTTACCTCAAGCGGCTCAAGGCGGATGCATCAACGCTACTGATGGCCGAAACGCCAGAACCGGAGGCGCCGTCACCGGGCTATGCAGACCGGGCGGGTCTGATGGATCTGGATCTGGCCCTGCGCCAACTTAATCCGGTTGAGCGTCTGTGTGTCAGCCTGTCCTATGGCAGTGGCCTGTCCCACACTGAAGTCGCTGAAAACCTAAGTTTGCCCCTCGGGACCGTGAAGTCTCATGTCAAACGGGGGCTCGATAAACTGCGCGCTTTGCTGGCGCCACAACCTCTGGAGGGAGTGCAGAATGTCCGCGCCGGATAAGCCCGACAGACACTATGATGACGGCCCCGAAGCAGCCTATGACCTTGGGCTGGAGCGAATGTACCAGAATACGCCGAGGTTTGGCGATGCCGACGCATTTACAGCCCGGGTCGCGCAACGCCTGAACCAACGCTGGTCCCTCAGGGGAGCCGCCTTGGGGATCACGGGGGTTGTTGGCGGTCTTGTGGCGGTTAGCCAGATGATCGGGATCCGCAGCACGATTGTGCCGGATCTGATGGCGTTCCGCGCCTTGACAGACAATAAGGCGGTGACATCGTTTAAAGGATTGTCGGTCGAAGCAGGCGGAGTGTTGACTCGGGGTGACTGGCCGTCGGCGGGCAACGCCTTGGATTTCACAGCTCAGCCTGTGTATTTCTTTGCTCTTTGCGCTGCCGTGCTGCTGTTGTCCCTGGCCTATGCCTTCCGGGTCTTTGACGAGGCTTGAGGCACTGAGGCTCTAAAAGCGTGTTTCGGGTTGGCTCCAGACAATCCGAAATGCGCCTCTGAGTTCCCCGGGGCGAAAGCCCGTAGCCCGATCATCAGGGTAGCTTTCCGCCAGCGTTGCCTTGATCTCGGGCTGAATGTTCACGCCGTGACAGGTCTGACATTCAGGCTTGAGGGGAATGGCCCGCATAAAAGTTACTTCATCGCGTCCTGATTGGAACACGATGGACCGGGGGTTCCCCTGTGGATCCAAGGGGGCCTTGAGCCAGGATTTCAAGACTTGCCGTTCGCTCGCCGTTGGCTGAGCAGCTGGGCTTCGCCAACGCAGGGCAACACGCTGAATGTGCGCATTGTTTTCCTCGGACAGCCGCGCGGCGATCGCCGGAGACTGCTCAGTGCAAACTGTTATGGCGGCTACCGGTCCGCCAGATGCCATCGCCGTTTTAAGGGCTGTCAGCAGTTCGCTCTGATAGCGGTCTGCAAGGACGTTGGAGCGGGCGGAGATCTCGGCAGCTTTCTTCGTGGGCACGGCAGTACTGACACAACTGGACATCAATCCGGCACTCAGGGTCAGGCTGATAAGGCTTAAGCGGTTTGCTTTGCGTATCATGTCATCATTCTTTCAGGAGAGCCTGTTCGATAATGGCCTGATGCTCATTGGCCACGGGCCCGGAAAACACGCGCGCAACGTCTGGTCCAAAGAAATGGCCCATCAGTCCGGCATTGAGACGCGCCACACGGGTGGAACCGTCATCGGCCTTGAACACGCTGATCGTACAGGGCATCAGCACAGAGAGGTGACGAGAGGCTTCACGGGACAAGATCGCGCTGGCATGCTGGGCCTGGCAGAGTTCCAGCAAGACAGTCGTGGGGACACTCCCGCCGCCATTCTTTTTGATCGAAAGGTCCAGCGCCTTGGTGCCGCTGACAACCCAGCCTCTGCGCACGGCTTGGTCCGACAGCCGCTGAACCGTCTCTTCCACCGAGTAGGGGCTTGAACTGACGGTGATCATTTGCCCGGGCAATAGCAGAACAACCGCGAGCAGGGCGGCGAGGACGCCTGTCAGGGCCCCGGTGAAAAAGCCAAAAAAGGATCGTGTTCGCATAGGAGCTCCTGTTGCGGTCTTTAATTTAGTATATTAGCATAAATTAACTAAATGGCTTGGCCTTCTTTCCTACTGTGTCAGTATGTCGCCTCACCCGACCTTGGCCGTGATCATCCGCCGAACATGGATCGGCCCGGTCATGGACAGGATCCGACAGAGCCGGTACTCAGGCTTCTCGACCACAAGGATCAGGGAGATCTGAATGTCCGCTCACGCTGCCCCAACAGTCCGCCGGATTACCGTTCCCGAGGTCATGAGCCGCAAGGGCGGTGAGCCGCTGGTTTGCCTGACGGCCTATACAGCCCCAATGGCGGCGCTGCTGGATCCGCATTGTGAAATTCTGCTGGTCGGGGACTCGGTCGGCATGGTGGTCCACGGCCTGCCGAACACGGTCGGGGTCACGCTTGAGATGATGAGCTTGCATGGTCAGGCAGTCATGCGCGGGGCCCGCCAGGCATTGGTGGTGATCGACATGCCGTTTGGCAGCTATGAGGCCGGACCCGAAACCGCCTTTGCCAATGCTGCGCGCTTGCTCAAGGAAACCGGGGCTCAGGCCGTGAAGGTCGAGAGCGGCCCCTGCGTGGCCGAGATCATTCGCTATCTGACCTTACGCGGCATACCGGTCATGGGGCACGTGGGTTTGCGCCCCCAGGCGGTCAATGTCGACGGG
>JBKBWB010000190.1:0-4544 GCA_046289215.1 Asticcacaulis sp.
CGGTGAGGGGATGTAGGAGACGACGGCCCCTGTCCGCGCTTGGGTGACGGCGCTGTTGGTCTGGCTCACGCGGCCGTCGAGACGACCGATCTTGTGCTCAAAAGTTTGAGTGTTGCCGACGGCCGTGCTTTTCACATCGGCATGTTGGTAGATATTGGCATCCGCTGCATTGAGCTGGGTGTCGGCCATAACCTCCCCGGCGTTGCGGGTTTGCGTGACATTGGCCGTGACATTGGACTCATTGGCCGTAAAGCCGCCGGTGTTAGCCGTCGCTTGCGTGCGCAACGTCACAGGTGTGCCCGCGGCTTTGACGGCATTGACCGTCGTGCTCGCGCGCACAGCGCCCGTGGACGTCTGGGTCGAGGTCAGATCGGCTGGAACGCCGGTCGCGCCGCTGTGCAGCGTATTGCCGACTGCGTCCGTAGACACCGTCATCTGGCCATAGTTATCTACCACATCGAGGGTCTGGGTCGAGAAGACGTCCCCGAGCTGAATCTGGGTGTTCAGGATCCGGGCCTGTCCCTCCGCCGGTGCGGGCGGGGCCGGCGGGGCGACCTGACTAGTAGCGGGACCGGCGAGGAGCAGGCACAGTGGCAGTGCTGCCAGCAGGCTGTTGGCCATGAGTCTGGACCGGTTGCTGAGCGACAGGCTGGGCGTCGCCGCGCTTGGGGGCATCAACATTCCGCCAGCGTTTCGGGTCTTCACGAGTGCGCGCATTGTTCGTATCCAGATTGTCATAAGCCGGGGTGACCATGCCGGTCAGGCCAGTGGTCGGGGCATTGAGGAAGTCGTCCTGGGCCGAAAGGCAGACCTCAGGACCCGAAGCGCCATAAAGATTGGCCATGAACTCAAGCGTGGCGCGCTCGATCAGGGCGCGGACCGCCAGTTGCATGGGCTCCAACGCGCCTTCACCGGCTGAGATGTCAAAGATGTTGCCATTGAAGAAGTCAAAGACCCCGGCGCGGACTTCACGGCCGATGATCTGCTTCTGATAGGAGATCACGTCTACGACTTCGAGGGTGCGGGTATCCACCAGACGCAGGTCGAGGGCGACGTTCATCACATAGAGCCGACCATTGATCAGGCCCTTGGGATCGCGCGGATCGGCGTCGCCGACATAGGCATCCACACCCGACGAGCGGATGTTGTAGTTCAGCTCGGTGATCCCACCGACAATGTGAAAGTCCGATCCGGCGATCTGACCGGCGACGATCTTGCGGTAATCGCCCGGGGCCGTCGGATTGGCGGTCATGTTGTCGGTGATGAGCTTGTTATTGGCGTATTTCAGCTCAAGCTCGCTGACCGAGGTATCAAAGCGCTCAACCTGGCGGGCACCAGCCTTGGCCAGGGCCGTCATGGCCATCAGCGAGGCCCCTTGGGTGATCTTGCGACCGCCTTCGAGTTCGACCTTACCCGTGTAATCCGAGATCCGGCCCACGGCCATGCGCGGCGAGGCCAGGTTGCGGCTGCGGGCATAGCCCCCG
Organism: Asticcacaulis sp.; assembly: GCA_046289215.1. Taxonomy (GTDB): domain Bacteria; phylum Pseudomonadota; class Alphaproteobacteria; order Caulobacterales; family Caulobacteraceae; genus Asticcacaulis. Next base: position 1,485 of record JBKBWB010000190.1, read on the forward strand.
AGGCATACCAGAGCGTTGGAATAGGCGGTCGGGTTGGCGGTGACCGGCGCATTACCGATCGGGCGGGCATAGACCCCGCTCGGTCCAGCAGACGGAGACACACAAGCTCCCAGAGCTGCCGTCGCCAGAAGCACGCCGGCCAAGCGCAGGACTTTCTGCGTCCCCTTGCGGGTTTGAGTATCAGAACGGGTCAGCATTGAGGTCGAGCTTTCCATTTAGAGACGTGTCCAGGCTTGATGCACCAAGCGTGCCAAGCGAGCTATTGGTCGGGGCCACGCCATTGCGCGCGCCATAGGTCAGGGTTCCGGTCGGGGCGGTTTGGGTCACGCTTGCGCGCTGTCCGGCCACGGTGGCCGTCGCGGTCGCCGTGACATTGCCATTATTGGTCTGGACCGAGTCTACGATCACGGTGTTATGCGAGCCGTTGACGATGACCTGAAGATTGTTGCCGATGGCCGTAGCCCCGCCGAGTGCGCCAGCACCGGAATAGTTATCCCCGGCTCCGGAGGTGCGGGTGCGGGCGTACATACTAAAGTCAGAACCCGTCTGGATCACGCCATCCAGAATGACCCGATTGCCATTGGCATCGCGGGTGCTGGGGTCGATCCCTTGGGTATCCTGACCCGGACGTCGACCGTAGCCGTAATTAAAATCGGAAGAGCGCGTTTGCATCGATTGGGCCAGGACCGGTGAGGCAAGGCCCACTCCGATCAGGGCCGCAAGGGCAGTGCAACGCACGAGGTGGTTCAACATGGGACGACTCCCGGAGGCATTTTGCCCCAGATCAGCAAGTTCAGGGCCACTCCTAGCCTACTAACCTTAAGAACGGCTTTAAATCCGCTGTCTGCACGCCGGGGGCGAATGCGCGATGCCAGAAATCGCCTTAAAGCTAAGCGAAGGCATGTCATATAAAATGACGAGGCCAGTCATGTACGGTTTTCTGCGACAAGAAAATCCCATCCCGTTGAACGACGATACACTTAAGGTGAATTTCAGGATTTAATTCCGATGTGAGCGCGTCAGTCCTTAAGCTTTAGCGTGTCGAAACCGGATTGTTTGATGTTGAGGGACCTGTTTATGAAGTCTGATTGTCCCATTTACAGACAGGCCCCATGTGTCGTGTGGACCAAAGCCAGTGCCCCCTATAAAGAGGCCGTATCAAGCATCAGGGGACGTGTATGAGCAGTCCGCAGCCGCAGCCGCAGACCCAAGACCCTCCGCGTGAGCCAATGTTCAAAATCCCCTGGCCAGCCTTGGTCCTGATTGTCGGGATGATTGGCGCCTATGCCATGCAAAGCCGAGTGCCGGATGAGTCAGATCTGATCTATCGTTACGCCTTGATCCCGGCGGCCTTGACCCCAGACTCTGTGTCCAGCCTGATGACATCGCTGTTTTTGCATGGCAGTTGGGCTCATGTGTTGATGAATGCCGGGTTAGGGCTGGCGTTTGCCGCGGCCGTTTCGCGTCACTTCGGGACCAGCTTAAAGGGCGTGCTCGGCTTTTTCATTTTCTACCTTGCCTGCGGTGTCGTCTCGGGCTTGGGCTTTGCCCTGATCCATACCGGGTCGGGCGTACCCGTAATCGGCGCGTCGGGGGCTGTTTCGGGATTGATGGGGGCAGGGATCCGGTTGATGGGCCTCCAGGCCTATGGATCACGCGCCCTTGCACCGCTGAATAACCGCCAGGTGATGGGGCTGACTCTGGGTTATACCGTGATAAATCTCGTGATCGCGGTGCTGGCCTTTATTCCGTTCCTCGGGGGGGTGTCGATTGCCTGGGAGGCCCATTTGATCGGCTATGCCTTTGGTCTGCTGACCTTTCCTCTCTGGAGTCAGGCCTTTAGTCGTTAAGATGAATGGGCCGCCAACAGGCTGTTGTCGGCGTATTCCTTTGCGGAACACAAAACGCGTCATATTGTGTGCGGTGCAACGGAGCGCTGATCACAGAAAATACAGTTGCCAAAATCTTAAATGTGAGGGACGCTTTCCGCATAATGATGTTCTCATGCAAGAACATCGGGAGGAAATGCCATGTTGATCAAGCAGTTGCTCAATACTAAGGGTGACCGTGTCTATACCGTAAAGCCGGATGAGACCTTGTCGGCGATTGCCGCACTCTTGCATACGCGTCGGGTCGGGGCCTTCGTCGTCACCAATGATCAGGACGAGGTGGTCGGGATTATCTCTGAGCGCGATCTGGTCCGGGCTGTGGCCATCCACGGCGAGACCGCGATGAAGCAACCCGTCCGGGATCTGATGACCCGGGATGTAATCTATGCGGTGCCGGGCGAGACCCTCGATACGCTGCTGGGCCGGATGACCGATCGACGGATCCGTCACTTGCCGGTCATTGAGGGTGGAAAGCTGGCAGGCATTGTCTCAATCGGCGACCTGGTTAAGGCCAAGATCGCCGCCGCTGAGGCAGAAGCCCAGACCCTGAAGGCCTACATCGCTGCCGGGTAGGGTGGCTGTAACGCGGTTATCGAAAAACTTACCAAAGTCTGAATATTCCGCTTGTCAGCTTAGTCGGCCCGTCCTATAAGCCGCGCCTCGGTCGGACACACCGGGGCCGGAGACGGAACGCTGATTTTTCAGTTTGCTTTTCTCCTTTTGGTCGCGTAGTGTCAGTCCTCCCAATCGGTTTTATCAGTTCTGAGCCCGGGCGGTTCGCCGCCTGACGATCTTGTTTTTCTTGAGCTCTCGGGCGTTAGAAAAAAACTGAAAAAAGCGGTTGACGGTGCCTCTAGCGGTTTGCTAGAGACGCCGACCTTCCGGGGCCGGGCCGCATGGCTTGCTCTGGAGATGCCAGCTAAACTTTCTGAGTTTTCTTAGAAAAAGAAGTTGACATGAGAATTTAGGTGGTTATAAACGCCGCCTTCGCCGACATCGGGCGTTAAGCGGTGGCTCTGGCGGGAAGCTGGAGTGTTGGATTGGCTGGTTAGACTGGCTTTGATCTGACGGATCTTTGACATTGTGGATATGGAAAGAGAAACGCAGGCGGCGGTATCTTTGGGTCACGCAAGTGATCATTGACGCTAACGTACTGCGGTCTCTTAAAGAC
>JBKBWB010000191.1:0-4492 GCA_046289215.1 Asticcacaulis sp.
TTCTCCGCCTGCCGCGTATGCTCGGACTGAAGCTCCAGCCGCGACAGCTTGGTCACGCCCTCGACCATTTCCGCCACTTCGTCGCCAAACAACTCCGCGATATCGGCGCGGGTGGCCGGGGTATCCTCGATCACGTCATGCAAAAGGGCCGTGACAATCGCCACAGCATCGAGCCGATAATCCGTCAGGATCCCGGCGACTTCGATGGGATGGGCAAAATAAGGATCACCAGAGGCCCGAAGCTGGGCCCCATGCATGCGCATGGCATAGACATAGGCGCGATTAAGCAGTGCCTCATCCGCCGTTGGGTCGTAGCTTTTGACCCGATCGATCAGCTCAAACTGGCGTAAAAACCGTTTTCGGGACTCAGGCTTGTCCGCGCCGGAAGCCGCCCCAGAGGCCGCCCCAGAGGTGGGGGCCGCATACAAAGCCTCGGCCAGACGGGCATCCTCGACGCGGTCTGCATCCGCATCGGTCCCATCTGGACCGGCCAGATTAAGGGGTTCGGCGGCGTCAGAGGCCGCCGTCAGGGCACCGACCGGGTCGGCCGGGCTCAGTAGCGCTCTTCCTGACCGCCGTCGCGATCACTCTGGAGGGCGCGAACCAGTTCGCTTTCGCTCATCTGCAGATGCTGCGGGTCAGCCAGCAGGGCGATGGTTTCGGCCTCTTCCTCAGCCTCGGTGCGCTCATCGACGCGCTGGAGCGTTCCAATCAGGCTTTCGCGCAGATCGTTCGGCACCAGACACTCTTCGGCAATCTCGCGCAGGGCCACAACCGGGTTCTTGTCGTTATCGCGATCGAGAAGGATCGAGGCTCCCGAGGAAATCGCCCGGGCGCGGTGAGCCGCCATCAGCACCAGGCTGAAACGGTTCGGAACTTTTTCGACGCAATCTTCGACGGTGACGCGAGCCATGCTATCCTCAATGTGATTGAACCAAACACCATAACGGCACTGCAGCATGGGCGCAAGATTTCCAATCCCTTAATTTCTACATATGCACCGGTAAGGATTAAATTGACGCCCTTGGCACAGGATCAGCCTATCGGTCGCGCGTCTGTCCCCACGCTAACCGTGCGATAATGCGCCTCGGCCGTGAGGCCCGTTACGGGATGACGCCAATCAGGCAGAATATCGCACAGTGGCCCCATCACAAATCCTCGCTCATGCGCGCGAGGATGAGGGAGCGTAAGCGTAGCATCAGTTAAACACACGCGACCGTATGCGATGAGATCAAGATCAACCGTTCTCGGCGCATTTATTCCTTGCCGGGTTCGCCCAAATCGCACTTCGACGTCCTGCAACACAGATAACAGTGCAAGAACGTTCATGTCGCACTCGACAATCGCAACAGCGTTGATGTACTCAGGATCGTCAGGGTTCGGCCAAGCGGTTGAACGCCACATTCGCGACACAACTGTGATGTTTAACCCCAGATCGCTTAAAACACCCAAGCAGGCAAACAAGTTGTCTTGAGGTGCTTTGAACTGGCCAGGGAGGTTTGAACCCAGCGCGATCAGAATGGCGTCATCAGGTTTGGAATATCCTGGCACGAATTTAGCCTCTAAGCATACTGAAAGGATATCATTAGTATGAGCTTTTACCCCACCGATCGTATCGCGTTGTTTATCGACGGCGCAAACCTTTATTCTGCCGCAAAAGCGCTAAATTTTGATATCGATTACAAAAAATTACTCGACGAATTCCGTAAGCGTGGAATCCTAGTCCGCGCCTATTACTACACCGCTCTCGTCGAAGGCGACGAATATTCCCCGATACGCCCGCTTGTCGACTGGCTGGACTACAACGGCTTTGCCCTCGTGACCAAGTCGGCGCGTGAATACACCGACGCGCAGGGCCGCAAACGCTGGCGCGGAGACATGGACATTGAGATCGCCTGCGACATGATGGAGATCGCTGAACATGCCGATCACCTCGTGCTGTTCTCGGGCGATGGTGACTTCCGTCGCCTGATTGAAGCCGTGCAACGCAAGGGCGCCCGCGTCACGGTCGTTTCGACTGTCAAATCGCAGCCGCCGATGGCTTCGGATGACCTGCGCCGCCAGGCCGACACCTTCGTGGATCTGGCCGATCTGGCCGGGATTGTCGGACGGCCTCGCCAGACCCCCCACAACCCGCGCTTCATGCAAAGCGACACAACCCCGGGTGCGGACCGCGACGACCAGGACGAAGAATACTGAGTTCCTGACTGGATTTACGTCAGACCATGACCCCCGCCTTTCCGCCGGAGCCGGCGCGCGATTGTCCTTTATGTCCGCGCCTCGTGGCCTATCGGGCTGAAAATGCCGCCAAGGAACCGGGCTGGTTTAACGGCCCGGCCCCGTCGTTTGGGGCCCCGAACGCGCGGCTGCTGGTCATGGGTCTGGCACCGGGGCGGACCGGGGCCAATCGCACCGGTCGGCCCTTTACAGGCGATCATGCCGGGATCCTGCTCTATCAGACCCTGTTGAACACGGGCTTTGCCCGCGGCCAGTATGACGCCCGCCCGGATGACGGTCTGGAACTGATCGATTGTCTGATCAGCAATGCCGTGCGCTGTGCACCGCCGGGTAACAAGCCTCTCCCCGCCGAGGAAAATCAGTGTCGCCCGTTCATGCAGGCGCGGATCTCCGCCCTGCCCCAGCTTCGGGTCATTGTTACCCTGGGCGATGTGGCGCGGCGCAATTTGCTGAAAACCCTGGGCCAGCCCGCCAAGGCCATGGCCGCCGGTCACGGGGCTGAAGCCGTGCTCGATACGCGCTTTGGACGGCTGTGCGTGATCAACAGCTATCACTGCTCACGACTCAACACCAATACCGGGCGGCTGACGCCTTTGATGTTCGAAGAGATCTTCAGGCGCGCCCGGAGCCGGCTTGAGACCGGGTTTTAACCGAACTGCTTCAGCAGCCGGGCCTTGTCCCGCTGCCAGTCGCGCTCGGCTGATGCTTCGCGTTTGTCATGCAGCTTCTTCCCCTTGGCCAGAGCGATTTCGAGCTTGGCCAGCCCCTTTTCGTTGAAATAGAGGCTCAAGGGGATGAGGGTGCGCCCGTCGCGCTGGACCGCCCCGATCAGTTTTTCAATCTGACGCCGATGCAGCAACAGCTTTCGCGGTCGCCGAGGCTCGTGATTAAAGCGATTGGCATGGCCATAAGGCGGGATGTCCGCATTGATCAAAACAATCTGGTCGCCCTCGATTGCCGCATAGGATTCGGCGATATTGGCCCGGCCAGTCCGCAAGGACTTGACCTCGGTCCCGGTCAGGGCGAGGCCTGCTTCCATCGTCTCTTCGAGGAAGTAGTCAAAGCGGGCCCGGCGATTTTCCGCAATTTGCTTGCGGTCAGTAGCCATGGTCAGAGGACCCCGGCGGCCCGAAGCGCCCGGTCGATCTGGGGCTTGACGGCGTCGCTGCACGGGATCAGCGGCAGACGGATCTCTTCGGTGCACAGACCCAAGCGGGCCAGGGCATATTTGGCCGGGGCCGGAGACGCATCCAGGAACAGCCCCTTGTGCAGATCAATCAGGCGGTCCTGCCAGTCCAGCGCCTCGTCCCAGCGATTGGCCTTGACGGCGTTATACTGGGCCACACAGGCTTCCGGCGCGATGTTCGAGGTCACGGAAATCACCCCGTGCCCGCCATGGGCCAAATAGCCGAGGAAGCTCGGATCATCGCCTGAAATCATGGCGAAATTCGCGGGGACGCGCAGGCGCATTTGGCTGGCTCGGACCATATCGCCCGTCGCATCCTTGATCCCAGCGATATTGGGCAGTTCCGCCAGACGGGCCACAGTCTCGTTGCTCAAGTCCACTGAGGTGCGGGTCGGCACGTTGTAGAGCACGATGGGCAGCTCGACCGCATTGGCCAAGGCGCTGTAGTGGGCAAACAAGCCGTCTTGGCTCGGACGATTGTAATAGGGCGTCACGACCAGAGCGCCATCGGCCCCGACGATCTTGGCGTGTTCGAGGAGTTCCAGCCCCTCACGGGTGTTGTTCGACCCGGCCCCGGCAATGACCCGGATCCGTCCTGCGACCGTTTCCACGCACAGGCGCACGATCTCTTTGTGCTCGTCCATCGACACGGTGGCGCTTTCACCGGTCGTGCCGACGGGCACCACGCCGTGAACCCCGGCGGCAATCTGGCGCTCGATCAGGGCTTTGAAGGCCTCGCGGTCCAGAACTCCATCACGAAAAGGTGTGACCAACGCCGTGATCACGCCCGAAAACAGAGGGCGAGTCATAATTTAATGATCCTGATTGCATGGCGGCGACAGCGCCCGCCCATTATGTTGGTATAACGCTTACAGGCGCGAACGGGGGTCCTGCAATGCCGATTTGTCACTTTCGACACGGCAATGCCGCGGAATCGCCGTTTCTTTCGGAACACTGACGTGTATCCGCAAGCACTAACCGGGGGAGACCGAACGATGACCATCACCCAAACCAAGCCGTTTCGAGGCCTGAGCGGCGTTTTGGCCACGGTTCTGGCGGGCGTTTTGT
>JBKBWB010000192.1:0-4445 GCA_046289215.1 Asticcacaulis sp.
GTTTTCCTTGTAGAAAGCGGTCAGTTGGGCATCCGTCGGCATAGCCGGTTGGGCAATAGCCGCCGGGGTCAGCACTAACACGCTTGCGTCGCGGGTCTCCATGCCAAAGGCTACCTGCATGGCGCTGTAGATGCGCGGCGCGCGCATTCCGGCGACAATGCCATCGCCAAACTGAGACGAGGCCAGTTCATCATGCAGATAGGCTTCGAATTCCTTGGGGCGCAGATTGTTCTGCGCCAGCTCTTGTTCGTAGCGCGCCTTGTCGAACTTGCCGGTAATCGCGTTGAAGAACTGCGGCTGCTGGCTGATCTGATCGGCCACCAGCTTGTCCGACGGGCGGATACCGGTCTTTTCCAGCAAAGCCGAAAAAGCCTTTTCCGAAGCGATTTCGTTGAGGATACGGATATGAAGGTTTTCCTTCACCGCCTCATCACGGGTCACTGGACGTCCGGCTTGCTGCTCTAGGCTTTTCAGGTAGCTGTCAAAGATCCGGACATATTCGGCCGGGGCGAGCTTGCGTGAGCCCGCGCTCACCAGCTCATTGGACGGGGTGGTCCGGAAAGCATCGTTGATGCCGAACACGGCAAAGCTCAGGATCAGCAGCCCCATCAGAGCGGCGGCAACCCAGGATTTCGAAAACGCGCGAAGGGCAGCGATCATAAGGACGGTCCTGACAGCAGGGATGCCGCATCAAACGGCACCAATTCAAACCGCTATAGAGGAACAGGGCAGGGGCGGGCAAGCGGCCATAGTCTCTGGCTCGCCGGAAACGGGGCTTGGCAGGCAATTATCGTTTCATTAGAACCGGTTTTATGCTCAAGACAAAAATAATAGCCGGTAACTGGAAAATGAATGGCCTCGCTGCGGCGCTCGACGAGATCCGTCAGCTGCGCGAGTCTACAGGCTCCTTACCCCAGGCGGTTCGGGTTGCGGTGATGCCCCCGGCCACCTTGATTCATTCCATGGCTGAGGCCGTCAAAGGGTCCGTGATCGCCGTCGGCGGTCAGGACTGTCATCCCAAAGACAGCGGTGCGCACACAGGCGATATCAGCGCGGCTATGCTGCGCGATGCCGGGGCTACGCTTGTGATTGTCGGCCATTCTGAGCGCCGCACGGATCATGGCGAAGACAATGCGACGGTGGCCGCCAAAACCGAAGCTGCGCTGCGCACGGGCCTGGAACCCGTCATCTGTGTCGGAGAAACCCTGGCCCAGCGTGAAGCCGGGGACACCCTCGCCATTATTGCCCGTCAAGTTGCGGAAAGCTTGCCGGACGCACTCGACGGACGGGCCTTTGCCGTAGCCTACGAGCCGGTCTGGGCCATTGGCACAGGTCTGACCCCAACACTGGAGCAGATTGCCGAGGTGCACGGCGCCATCCGCCGCCAGCTGACCGAGCGCTTCAGCAACGGGGCCAGCGTTCCGGTCCTTTATGGCGGTTCGGTGAAGCCTAACAATGCCGAAGAGATTCTGGCACTTGAGGATGTCGGTGGGGCTCTTGTCGGGGGCGCCTCGCTCAAGGCTGCGGACTTTTCGGTCATCATCAACGCTGCGACCGCCTCGGTTCCAGCCTGAACCGTGCCTTAAACCGTCAGGGGTCCCCGTAAATGGTCGATCAGAACGGCCAGTTTTTACGGGGGCCTATGGCATCTTTGGCCGTCCGGTGCTAGGAGGGCCGCTTGTCCGCGCACAGCGCGTCAGCCTGAACACGAATAACCATGCTTTTCGGCGTCCTGCTCACGTTTCAAATCATCCTCTGTGTTGCCATGGTCGGCATCATCCTGGTCCAGCGCTCCGAAGGCGGCGCTCTGGGTATGGGGGGTGGTCCTTCGGGCTTTATGTCCGCCCGGGGCGCCGGAAACCTGCTGACCCGGGTGACCTCTGTTCTGGCGTTTCTGTTCTTTGCCAACTGCATTGCCCTGACCATTGCGGGCAATATGAAGACGGCAGGCAGCTCGGTGGTGGACCGCGTCGGCGTCGATGCCATTGACCCGTCCAAGCTGGCCAAGCCCCAGCCCGGCCAAGCCCAACCGGCTCAAGCCGCACCGGCTACGTCTGGTCAGGCTCCGGCTCAGAACAGCCTCTCGAATCTGCCGCTGCCGACCCAGCAATTGCCGCAAGCCTTGCCGCAACCGGTCCCTCAGGCCGCCGCGCCTGTAACTCAGCCGACCGCCAAGCCGGCTGCCCAAGCCGCAAAGCCCGCAACGGCTCCGGTTGTTGCCAAGCCGGCTCCTAAGCCTGCGGCAGAACCGGCCCCCAAGCCTGAAGCGGCCAAACCGGCTCCGGCGCCTGCGGAAACGCCGGCGGCAACGACGGGCCCTGCCCAGTAAGTCTTTCGGTCGACCGGCTCGCTTGACGCGGGCCGTGCTGGCCACATCTTTGTGACTGTCTCAATCTTTTGTACGTGCTCGACGCGAATCGGGCATAGGGTGATCTCCCATGGCCCGCTATGTTTTCATCACCGGCGGCGTGGTTTCCTCTTTGGGAAAAGGCCTCGCATCCGCTGCTCTCGCTGCGCTTCTTCAAGCGCGGGGATATAAAGTCCGTCTGCGCAAGCTGGACCCTTATCTGAACGTCGATCCGGGGACGATGAGCCCCTATCAGCACGGCGAAGTGTTCGTCACCGACGACGGGGCGGAAACCGACCTGGATCTGGGGCATTATGAGCGCTTCACCGGCGTGTCGGCCTCGCGCAACGACAACATCACCACCGGACGGATCTATCAGACCATTATCGAAAAAGAGCGCCGGGGCGATTACCTCGGGGCTACGGTTCAGGTGATCCCGCATGTCACCGACGAGATCAAAAAGTTCGTGCTTAATGATCCGGGTGATGTGGACTTCGTGCTGGTGGAAATCGGCGGTACGGTCGGCGATATCGAAGGTCTGCCGTTCTTTGAGGCGATCCGTCAACTGGGCCAGGAGCTGCCGCGCGGACAGGTCTGTTTCATCCATCTGACCCTGCTGCCGTTTGTGAAGACGGCCGGGGAAATGAAGACCAAGCCGACCCAGCACTCGGTCAAGGAGCTGCGCTCGATTGGGATCCAGCCGGATATCCTTTTGTGCCGCTGCGAGCAGCCCATCCCGCCCGAGGAGCGGCGCAAGATCGGCCTGTTCTGTAATGTGCGCGAATCAGCCGTGATTCAGGCGCTTGATTCCCCGAGCATCTATGCCGTGCCGCTGGATTATCACCGCGAGGGGTTCGATATAGAAGTGCTGAGCTGCTTTGGCATTCACGATGCCCCGCAGCCCGACCTGTCTCTGTGGCAGGGGATTGCCCACACCTGCGCCAATCCGGACGGCGAAGTCACGGTTGCCGTGGTCGGCAAATACACCGTGCTCAAGGACGCCTATAAGTCGCTGATCGAGGCGCTCAATCACGGCGGCCTCGCCAGCAATGTGCGCGTCAATATCGACTGGGTCGAATCAGAGACCTTTGAAGGCGATCCCCAGATCGTTCAGGACCGCCTCGAAGGCGTCCACGCGGTGCTAGTGCCCGGCGGCTTTGGCGAACGTGGGGCTATGGGCAAGGTCGCGGCGGTGCGCTTTGCCCGGGAAAACAACATCCCGTTCTTTGGCATTTGCTATGGCATGCAAATGGCGGTGATCGAAGCCGCGCGTAATCTGGCCGGGATCCCCAATGCCACGTCCTCTGAGTTTGGCTCCGGGCCGGATTGCATCGTCGGTCTGATGACCGAATGGTCGCGCGGCAATGAGAAAGAAACTCGCCAGTCGGACAGCGACCTTGGGGGCACCATGCGCCTCGGGGCCTATGCAGCGCGTCTGGCCGAGGGCTCGCGCGTGGCCGAGATCTATGGCGCGACCGCTATCGAAGAGCGTCACCGCCACCGCTACGAGGTCAATATCGCCTACAAGGACCGAATCGAAGCGACCGGCCTGAAATTCACCGGTCTGTCGCCCGATGGCCAATTGCCGGAAATCGTCGAGCGTGATGACCATCCGTGGTTTGTGGCGGTCCAGTATCACCCCGAACTTAAGAGCCGTCCGTTCGCACCGCATCCCTTGTTCGCCAGCTTTGTGGCCGCGGCCAAGGAGCAAAGCCGCCTCGTCTGAGCCGTTTTGGCCGGATGATGGGGCGGGGATACAGAATTCCTGACTTATCCCCTGACATATCCCTTGAACGGAACCCGAGTTTAGGGCATAAGCCCCGGTTCCAAGAGGCGGCCTGTTTTGGCACTGTAGTCCAGAACGGGCCGCCCCTTCTGTTTTCGCCCTTTCGGTTTCTGACCGCTCGGGCGGTTGACCCGATAGAGAGAGACGGACATGGCCGTTCCTAAGCGGAAAACCTCGCCTTCGCGGCGGAATATGCGTCGGTCGCATCACGCGCTCGGCCCCAACAGCTTTGTCGAGGACAAGGACACCGGCGAGCTGCGTCGTCCGCACCACGTCGACCTGAAGACCGGCATGTACAAGGGCCGTCAGGTT
>JBKBWB010000193.1:0-4437 GCA_046289215.1 Asticcacaulis sp.
ACCCTGCGCGATTGGGCAACCTCGGGCGGCGCCCCGGACTATCTGGCCGATGCTGAGCTTGAGGCCTTTGGTCTGGATCCGCTCAAGCCGACCGCCGGGCTATCGGGCGGGGAAAACCGCCGGGCCGCCCTCGCCAAAGCCTTTGCCGAGGAGCCGGACCTGATCCTGCTCGACGAGCCGACCAACCACCTCGACATCTTTGCCATCCAGACCCTTGAAGAGCGCCTGCGCGACTGCCGCGCCGCCGCCCTGATCGTCAGCCACGACCGGGCGTTTTTGAACCGCGTCACCCAACGGTGTTTCTGGCTCTATAATCGCCGGGTGCGCACGCTCGAAAGCGGGTTTGAAGTGTTCGATGCTTGGGCCGAAAAGGTCATGGCCGAGGAAGAGGAGTCTCTGCGCCGTCTGGAAAAAGCCATCGAGCGCGAGACCTATACCTTCTATCGCTCCATCACCGCCCGGCGCACCCGTAACGAAGGCCGCGCGGCCCGTCTGAGTGCGTTGCGCGCTGATGCGGCGGCCCGGCGCAAGGATCTGCCCAAGACCCTAGAGATGACCATAGACGCCGGGGGCACCTCCGGGCGGCTGGTGGCCGAGCTCAAGGGCGTGTCCAAGGCCTATGGCGACAAGACCCTGCTGAACGGCTTTTCCACCCGGGTCATGCGCGGGGACCGGACGGCTATCGTCGGGCCCAACGGGGCGGGCAAATCGACGCTGGTGAAGATGCTGCTGGGTCTTGAGGGCGCTGACAGTGGCGAAATCCGCCTCGGGACCGGGCTGGAAATGGCCTATCTCGACCAGTCGCGCGATGCGCTCAAGGGCGACGAAACCCTGTGGGACACCCTGGCCAATTCCGGCAGCGACCAGATCATGGTCCGGGGCCACCCCAAGCACGTCGCCGCCTATGCCAAGGAATTTTTGTTCCGCGACAACCAGTTGCGCCAGCCGGTGAAAAGCCTGTCCGGCGGGGAGCGTAACCGCCTGCAACTGGCCCGCGCTCTCGCCCGCAGCGCCAATCTGCTGGTGCTCGACGAACCCACCAACGACCTCGACATGGACACGCTCGACCTGCTGGAAGAGCTGCTGGACGACTATGAGGGCACGCTGATCCTCGTCAGCCACGACCGCGATTTTATCGACCGGCTGGCCACCTCCACCATCGCCCTCAATGGCCAGGGTAAGGTCGCCGAGACCCCCGGCGGGTGGCAGGACTTTATCCGCCAGAACCCGGACTTCTTTGCCCGCAAGTCCGACAAGGCCACGCCCAAGGCGACCCCGCCCAAGCCCGCTGCGCCCAAGGCTCAGGTCAAGCTCAGCTACAAGGATCAGCGCCGCCTTGAGGAGCTGGACAAGCTGATGCCCCAGTGGAGCGAGAGCATAAAAAAGCACGAAGCCATCCTCGCCGACGCCGACCTCTATAGCCGCGATCCCAAGCGCTTTGAGGCGACCATGACCGCGCTCGACAAACTGCGGGCTGATCTCGAAGCCGGGGAAATGGAATGGCTGGAGCTGGAAGAAAAGCGCGAGGCCCTGCGCTGAGGGGGGCCAATATGGGACATCGGCCCCCTAGCCCTTGTCCGGCCCCTCTGTTACATCCCACCCATGATGAAGTTCCTGAGTTTTCGGTCCCGAATTAGCCGCCCGGCGTGATCCCGGGCTTGCCCGATCATGCCGGGTCTACAGGCTGCCCACTGGCGGATTGCCCGGGCGACCTTTCGCGATGCGTGATACCTCTCTGACCAGAAGTGACCTGACGTCAAATGACCGAGACCCCCACCCCGACCCCGGCTGAAACCTCGACCGAGACCGCACAAGGCCGCGATTACCGCGAGACCGTGTTCCTGCCGGACACCGAATTTCCGATGCGTGCGGGCCTGCCCAAAGCAGAGCCGGTGACCCTGGCCCGCTGGCAGGCAGAGGACCTCTACAAGGCCCTGCGCGCCCGCCGCCAGGCCGAAGGCGCGCCGCGCTTTGTGCTGCATGACGGCCCGCCCTATGCCAATGGCAACATCCACATCGGCCATGCGCTCAACAAGCTGCTGAAGGACTTTGTCGTCCGCTCGCGCTTTGCCCTGGGCTATGACGTGGACTACGTGCCCGGCTGGGACTGCCACGGCCTGCCGATCGAGTGGAAGATCGAAGAAGAATACCGCAACAAGGGCCGCCGCAAGGATGAGGTCTCCAAGGCCGAGTTCCGCAAACGCTGCCGCGAATATGCCGCTGACTGGATTGCCGTCCAGCGCGAGGAGTTCCGCCGTCTCGGGGTGCTGGGCGACTTTGACCACCGCTATGCCACCATGGACTTTACCACCGAGGCCAAGATCGTCGGCGAATTCCATAAATTCAAAAATACCGGCCAGCTTTATCGCGGCTCCAAGCCGGTGATGTGGTCGCCGGTCGAGCGCACGGCCCTGGCCGATGCCGAGGTCGAATACCACCCCCACGTCTCGCCGACCATCTGGGTGAAATTCCCGGTCGAACAAGGGCCGGACGTGGCCCAGGGGGCCGATGTGGTGATCTGGACCACCACGCCCTGGACTATCCCCGCCAACCGCGCCGTCAGCTATAACCCCGAGATTGCCTATGGCGTCTATGAGGTCGTGGCCATGGAAACCGGGCTGGAGTTCGAGCCCTGGGCCAAGGCGGGCGACCGCCTGATCCTTGCCACCAAACTGGCCGAGACCGTATTCAAGGCCGCCAAGGTGGCCGAGTTCCGCCTGATCGACACCGTGGATCTGGCCGGGGCCAGCCTGCATCACCCGCTGGCCAGCCTGCATGACGGCTATGGCTTTGCCGTGCCAATGCTGGCGGGCGATCACGTCACCGACGATGCCGGGACCGGCTTTGTCCATACCGCGCCGGGCCACGGGGCCGACGACTATGAGGTCTGGAAAGCCCACGGCCACCACGAGATCCCCGATACGGTCGATCCCGACGGGGCCTATTATGAGCATGTGCCGATGTTTGGCGGGCTTAAGGTGCTGGAAACCGAAGGCAAGAAGGCGGGCAAGTTCGGCGCGGCCAACGCGGCGGTGACCGAAAAGCTGATCGAGGCGGGCAAACTGCTGGCCCGGGGACGGTTGGAGCATTCCTATCCGCATTCGTGGCGATCCAAAGCCCCGGTGATCTTCCGCAACACGGCCCAGTGGTTC
The DNA here is from genome assembly GCA_046289215.1 of Asticcacaulis sp. Taxonomy (GTDB): domain Bacteria; phylum Pseudomonadota; class Alphaproteobacteria; order Caulobacterales; family Caulobacteraceae; genus Asticcacaulis. Next base: position 3,153 of record JBKBWB010000193.1, read on the forward strand.
GTGCGCATGGATCACGAAGGCCCGGATGGCCGCACCCTGCGCGACATCGCGCTGGAGAGCATCGAAGCCACCACGTTCCACCCGGCCGCAGGCCAGAACCGCATCCGCGCCATGGTCGAAGGCCGCCCGGACTGGCTGATCAGCCGCCAACGCGCCTGGGGCACCCCGCTCGCCATGTATGTGGACAAGGAAACTGGCCAGCCGCTGCATGATGACGCCGTCGATGCCCGGATCCTCGCCGCCATCGCCGCCGAAGGGGCCGATGCCTGGTTCACCCGCCCGGACAGCGATTTCCTCGGCGCCCATGACCCGGACCGTTACGAAAAAGTCGAGGACATCCTCGATGTCTGGTTCGACTCTGGCTCGACCCATGCCTTTACCCTCGAAGGCCGCGCCGACAGCCACTGGCCCGCAGACCTCTATCTCGAAGGTTCCGACCAGCATCGCGGCTGGTTCCAGTCTTCGCTGCTGGAAAGCTGCGGCACGCGCGGCCGCGCCCCCTATCAGGCGGTTCTGACCCACGGCTTTACCCTCGACGAGAACGGCGAGAAGATGTCGAAGTCGCGCGGCAACACCATCGCGCCCCAGACCGTCATCAACGAAAGCGGGGCCGATATCCTGCGCCTGTGGGTGGCGATGGTCGATTATTCGGACGACCAGCGGATCGGCAAGCAGATCCTGCAGACCACCGCCGATGCCTATCGCAAGCTGCGCAACACCCTGCGCTATATGCTGGGCGGGCTGAAGGACTTTACCGACGCCGAGCGGGTCGACGTCGCGGATATGCCGTCGCTGGAGCGGTTTATCTTGCATCGCCTGTGGGAACTGGACGGTCAGGTGCGCGAGGCCTATGCCGCCTATCGCTTTGCCGATGCCCTGCGCCCGATCACCGAGTTCTGTTCGCAGGAACTGTCGGCGCTCTATTTCGACATCCGCAAGGACAGCCTCTATTGCGACATGCCGACGGCGCTGAACCGGCGCGCTTGCCGCACGGTGATGGATCTGGTGCTGGAACGGCTGACGGCCTGGCTCGGGCCGATCCTGGCCTTTACCGCCGACGAAGCCTGGAAGGCCCGCCATCCGGACGGCGAGACCAACGCCCTGCGCGTGTTCCCCGTGACCCCGGACAGCTGGCAGGACCCGCTCGCTGCCGCGCAATGGGACAAGATCCAGACCGTGCTGGAGGTCGTGACCGCCGCCCTTGAGATCGAGCGCCGCGAAAAGCGCATCGGCAGCGCCCTGGAGGCCGCCCCGCAGGTCTGGATCGCCGACGAAGCGCTTTTGG
>JBKBWB010000194.1:0-554 GCA_046289215.1 Asticcacaulis sp.
GGCTTCGGTCCGCAATGCCGCCCATGTCAGTGCCGTGGCTGTGGCCGGGGCCGATTGCGCGACCCTGCCGCCCGAAGTGTTCAAGGCTCTGGCCAAGCATCCCCTGACGGACAAGGGGCTTGAAACCTTCATGGCCGACTGGGCCAAGACCGGTCAGTCGATCCTGTAAGCGACTACGCCTGTTCAGACCGCTGTTCGGCCACAATGCCCCGGACAGCGGTTTGCGCCATCTCGGACCAACCGCGCACCCGCACGCCAAACACGTCCTTGGCTTTCTGGCTATTCAGGGCCGCATTGAGCGGACGCACCGCCGGGGTGGGAAACTCGGGGGTCAGCACTGGCGACAGGGCGGCCTTCAGGGGCACGCCCAGCTCCGCCGCGTAGCGCAATGTATCGGCGGCCTGTTGATAGCGGCTGATCGCGGTCTCGTCCCCTGCAAGGTGATAGGTCCCGGCCTGTCCCCGGCCCGCCAGCAGCGCCTCGCCCATGGTCAACAGACCCACAGCCAGGTCCGGGCAATAGGTCGGATGGCCGATTTGGTCGCTGACCACACT
>JBKBWB010000194.1:564-4373 GCA_046289215.1 Asticcacaulis sp.
CCCGGCTGCTGGCCAGACGCATCATGGCCGTGAGGAAATTCTCGCCAAACGGCGAATAGACCCAGCTCACCCGCACAATCAGATGATCGACAAGGGCCGCGCGCACCGCCGCCTCGCCGTCCGACTTGGTCCGCCCATAGTGGCTGAGCGGTGCGATCGGATCCGTCTCGACATAGTCGCCGCTTTTGTGGCCATCGAACACCATATCGGTCGAGACATGGATCAACGGCACGCCCTTGCGCGCACAGGCCTGCGCCAGCGCCGCGACGCCGGTGTGATTGAGGGCGGTACAGGCCGCTTGCTCACTTTCGGCCTTATCCACGGCGGTATAGGCCGCCGCATTGATGACCAGATCCGCCGACGCCTCGGCGATGATGCGGGCCACGGTCTCGGGCTGCATCAGATCACAGTGCGCCCGCCCGAGGCAGGTCAACTCGGGCACCAAACCGGACGCCAGAGCTTGGCCGGACAGTCGCGCCAGGTTTTGCGCCAACTGGCCGGATTGACCGATCACGACGGCTTTCATGGAGACCCCCGAATTTGTGGCTTCCGCCTACAGCACCCGCCGGGCAACGTCCAGCAGGCGCTCCAGGTCCGCTTTGTCATGGTAAAGGCCTAGGCCGATCCGCAACACGTCGTCGCGCACATCCGTGATCACCCCGGCGGTTTTCAAAGCGGCGTACCAGCGTTGCGCATCCGGGTGTTTCAGCGCCAGAAACCGGGCTTGGCCGTGGGCTTCGGGAGGGTTGAGCGAGGTCGCTTCGCCCAGCTTACCCGCGTCACCCGCCGTCAGGGCCGTGCGCAGGCGGTCGAGCAGGCCGCTGACATAGGCGCTGATCGCGGCCGTATCGAGGCCCTCGGCCTTTAGCAGGTCGCGCACGGCATTGAACCGGTAAAGCCCGGTGGGATCAAAGGTGGCCCCGAGGAACCGCCCCCCGTCCGGGGCATAGCCGATCTCGCCCTGGGGCCCGGCGAGCGCGCCAAAAGCTGCGAACCAGCCCGTGATCGCTGGGCGCGGACCAAAGCCGTCCGGGGCATGCAGGAAGCAGACCCCTTCGCCACTCATGGCATATTTATAGCCCCCGGACAGGTAGAACAGGCGATCCGACAGGGCCGACAGGTCGGTCGGCACCGCCATAAAGCCGTGATAGCCGTCGATTACCACCCAGCGCCCGAGGGGGTCGCTCAGCTCCGCCAGCGCCCGCATCAACTCCGGGTGCAGGACCCGGCCTGTGCTGAAAAACACCTGGCTGACGAAGACTAAATCCGTATCGGCGGCGCCGGCGGCATCGAGCAGACGCTCGCCAAAGGTTTCCCACGGCGCGGTCGGCACGATGTCGAGCAGGATCTCTCCGTCCTCGGCCCAACGTTGAAACTGGCGGCGGGCGGAATGGAATTCACAGTCGGTGGTGACGATCCGCATCGGATAACCGCTCGAGCGCCCCGGCAAGGCCGAGACCAGCCGCACAATCAGATCGTGGGTATTGGGCGCGAAGGCAATCGTGTCGGCCTTGGGCAGTCTCAGCTCTTCGGCCACATGGGCCTGAGCCGCAGGATACACATGCCCAAAAATATGGTCCCACTTGGTATCGGCCAACCGCGCCGCATCAGCCCAAGCGGCCATCTGGCCGTCGCGGCTGGCATCGGGCCAGAGGTGGTGGCTGTGGGCCGCCATGTGCAGGATGGGGGCCTTCAGGCTCTCGGAAAACAGCGCTTTATAGGACATGTCGGACCTCAGAGCTGGGTGCGGATGGCCCACAGCTCGGGGAAGCAGCGCTTCTCCAGCGTGGACTTCAGATAGCCGATCCCGTCGGTGCCGCCGGTGCCGCGCTTGCGCCCGATTACCCGCTCGACCGTCAGGGCATGTTTGTGCCGCCAAGTGATCAGGGCGTCTTCGAGATCCACTAGCTTTTCCGCGAGCTGATAGAGCTCCCAGTAGCGCTCGGTCTGGCGATAGACTTCAAGCCAGGCGGCTTCGACCTTGGGGTCGGCCTGATAGGCCTCGCGCAAGGCCGCGCCGGTACGGGCTTCGGGCAGGTCAAACCCGGCCAGCGCCAGTTGCCGCAAGGCCTCGTCATAGAGGCTGGGCGCATCCAGCGCCGCTTCGAGCCGCGCCAGCGGATCGGGGGTTTCAAGGTGATACTTGAGGAAGTGCGCGTCCTTGAGGCCCAGCCGGTATTCCAGTTCCCGGAACTGCGCCGACTGAAAGCCCGAGCTGGAACCCAGCACGTCGCGGAACCGGCTATAGTCCGACGGAGTCAGGGTGGCGAGGATGTCCCAGGACAGGGTCATCACCGTCTGGATCCGCGATACCCGCGCCAGCGACTTATAGGCCGGGGTCAGCTGGCCCGCGCGGATCATCTGCATCGCCAACTCGACATCGCTGAGGATCTCTTTGAGCCACAGCTCCTTGGTCTGGTGGATGATGATGAACAAAAGCTCGTCGCGCTGATCCGACAAAGGATGTTGCGCGCTCAAAAGCTGATCGAGGCCCAGATACTGGCCATAGGTCATGCCTGCCGCCGATTTGGGACGTTCCGCTTGGGATTGATCATTGGATGTGGTCATGCAGCCTGGCCCGGCGGGCCTCCCCAATATTTCGTTTATCTGTTTCTCAAGTAACAGACTATGCGGCTGTAAAGCGGCTGTCACGGTCTGCTGTCTGGATATAGCGCCAATCTTGTGCACCGCGTTTGCATTATGTGTTGCCTGATTGGGCGTGATCCCGTTTCATTTGTGACAAGTTTATTTCACAATGCTGCAATGATTTGAAACAGTCCACCCCATGGGGGTCGCCTGAGCTTGAATATCGGAAAATTCTGTCGCCCTCTTCGCAGTTGCGAGGGTTTTTTGCGAGGGCGAATAAGATGACTACTCCCCCGGTGTCCGCGGGCCTGATGGCCCATCAGGCGGCTTTGAGCGCCGATCCAGCCGCTAGTGGCTGGATTATGGTTTCGACTGTGCTGGTGCTGCTGATGTCCTTGCCGGGGCTGGCATTGTTTTATGGCGGTATGGTGCGTCGCAAGAACGTTCTCGCCACCTTGGCCCAAACCGTGGCGGCCGCGGTGCTGGCGATGATTCTTTGGGCTCTGATCGGCTACAGCCTGGCATTTGCTGAGGGGGGCTCGGCCTCGGTACAGGCGTTGATCGGTGGTTTCGATGCGACTTTTCTGAACGGGGTCGGGATTCAAACCGCACACAAGCTGGCCCCGGGCCTGCCCGAGCCCTTATGGATCGCCTTTCAGATGACCTTTGCCATGATCACCCCGGCGATCATTGCCGGGGCCTTTGCAGAGCGCATGAAGTTCAGCGCCTTCTTATTGTTCACCGCACTGTGGCTGGTGCTGGTCTATGCGCCGGTGTGCCACTGGGTGTGGGGTGGTGGGTTCCTCGGGGCCTGGGGCGTGCTCGATTTTGCCGGTGGGGCGGTGGTGCACATCAATTCAGGGGTTGCGGGGCTGGTCTGTGCCCTGATGCTGGGCAAGCGGCGCGGTTACGGGCGCGATAATCTCGCCCCGCATAATCTCGTGCTGACGATGATCGGCGGCAGCCTGCTGTTCGTGGGCTGGATCGGGTTCAACGCCGGGTCCGCCTGGGCCGCCGATTCGATTGCCGCCATGGCCTTGCTCAATACGCTGCTGGCGGCGGCGACAGGGGTGGTGGGCTGGGTCCTGCCCGAATGGATCAGTCGCAAAAAGCCGACCTTGCTGGGGATGCTGTCTGGCCTGATTGCCGGTCTGGTCGGCATTACGCCCGCCGCCGGGTTCGTCGCACCGGGCGGGGCCATGGCAATCGGGCTCCTGACTGGG
>JBKBWB010000195.1:0-4341 GCA_046289215.1 Asticcacaulis sp.
CTGGCCTCACGGGGGCTGACCGTGGCCGATGTTGAAGCGGCGTTACGGGAGCAAAACATTGAGCTTCCCGCAGGATATCTTGAGGGGCAGCAGTCCGATTACACAATCCGGGTTCAGCGCGGCTATACCAAGGCTTCGGACTTTGCCAATCTGCCGGTCCGGGGCGGGACGCAAGGCTATGTCACCCGTCTTGGGGATGTTGCCCGGATAGAACGCGGAGCCAGCGATCCGCGCCGGTTTTTCCGGGGGAATGGCCAGGATCAGGTGGCGCTTGGCGTGGTGCGCCAATCCGTGGCCAATGACCTCGAAATCTCCAAAGAGATGCGCAAACGGGTCGAAGAGGTCAACAAGACCCTGCCGAAAGGGACACAGTTGCTGGTGGCCGTGGACAATTCCGTCTTTACGGCCGAGGCCCTGAAGGAGGTCTGGATCACTCTGGCGATCGCGCTTGGGCTGGTCGGCTTTGTCAACCTGGTGTTCCTCGGTTCCTGGCGCGCGGCGCTGGTGCCAACCATTGTGGCGCCGATCTGTATTGCGGCGACCTTCATCGTCCTTGGGCCGCTCGGCTTTTCCATCAACCTTTTGACTCTGCTGGCGCTCGTGCTCGCCATTGGTCTGGTGGTCGATGACGCCATTGTCGTGACCGAGAACATCCAGCGCCGGATTGACGAGGGTGAGCCCCCGGCGGTGGCGGCCGTACGCGGGACCCGTCAGGTCTATTTTGCAGTGATTGCCACCACCCTCGTGCTGATCGCGGTGTTCGGGCCTTTGATGTTCTTGCCGGGCTATATCGGACGCTTGTTTGTGGAGCTGGCTGTCGCGATTGCTGCGGCTGTGGCCTTCTCGTCGCTGCTGGCCCTAAGCCTGTCACCCATGATGGCCTCAAAGCTGTTGCGTCCGGTCAAGTCCAGTCCGCTGACCCGGTTGGTCGATGGGGCGATGCATGGTTTGCAGAGGTCCTATGAGGCCAGCTTGCGCATGTTGGTGCGGGGTGTGGCCGGGCCACTGGCCGTGTCGGCCCTTCTGGTGTTGATCGGCGGGGCCGTGTTCGTCATGTGGACGTCAGTCCCGCAAGAACTGGTTCCCCCCGAAGATCGGGGCCGGATTGATGTTTCCATCAATGGTCCGGAAGGGGCGGGCTTCGCCTATACCCGCGAAGCGGCCATCGAGGCGGAAAAGATCCTCAGCGACTATATCCGCTCCGGTGAAGCCTATCGCTATGTCGTCGGCTTGCCCCGAGGCGGCAATACCCAGATGAACGGCGGCTTTGGCGTTCTGGTGCTTGAGGACTGGCATAAGCGCGGGCGCTCGGCAGACGAGATTACGGAAGAGCTGAACAGGCGACTGAGCCGGATCACCTCTGCTCGGGTCAATGCCAGTGTGCGGGGGCCGTTTCAGCGGGGACCGGGAGGCGGCGGGGCCGGCAATAGTGTCGAGCTTGTGGCCCTCGGGGCAGACTACAAGGAGCTGGCCAACTGGACCGAGCAGCTGATGGCGGCTGCCCGTGACAATTCCAACCTGTCTCGCGTACGGACCAATTATGAGCCGACAGCACCCCGCGTGGTCGTTGACATGAATGCGGATGCGGCGGTTCAGCTCGGTGTCCCACCCGAACGCGTCGGGCGGGCGCTGGAGACCATGTTTGGGTCGCGGCGCGTGACCACCTTTACCGACAAGGGTCAGGAATACGACGTTCTTCTGCAAAGTCCGCTGGATCAGCGCCGGGGGCTTGAAGACCTGAATACCCTCTATGTGCGGGCCAATACCGGGGCACTGGTGCCGCTATCGGCGGTAACGCAAACGCGGATTACCGGCGATGCCGCGGACCGGCGGCGGGTCGATCGCCAGCGCTCTGTCCAGGTGTCAGCGGATCTGGCCCCGGGTTATGCGCTCGCCGATGCCATGAGCTTCCTTCAGGCCGAAGCCAATAAACTCCCGCCCGTGGCAGCGGTCACCTGGGGCGGCAATGCCCGTGATTTGCAGCAGGCCTCCGGGGCGGTGATGTTCGCCTTTGCCCTGGCCCTGCTGATCGTGTTTCTGGTGCTGGCCGCCCAGTTCGAGAGCTTTATTCACCCGTTTATCATCATGCTGACCGTGCCTCTGGCGGCCTGCGGCGGTCTGTTCGGCCTGCTCATGGCGGGCTCGTCGTTGAATATCTATAGCCAGATCGGGTTGATTATCCTGATCGGTGTTGCGGCGAAGAACGGCATTCTGATCGTCGAATTTGCCAACCAGTTACGCGACGAGGGCAAGGGTGTGGTCGATGCGGTCATTGAGGCCGCAGGGGTTCGCTTGCGCCCGATTCTGATGACCTCGCTGGCCACGGCGCTCGGGGCCTTGCCGCTTGCGGTCTGGGAAGGGGCCGGGGCCGGGAGCCGCCAGACGATCGGTGTGGTGATCTTCTCGGGCGCCTTGTTTGCGACGATCCTGACGGTTTTTGTGTTGCCGGTCATCTATGCCTTGCTGGCGCGGTTTACCCGTTCGCCCGAGCATACGGCCCGTCAGATCGAGGCCTGGGAAGCGCAGCACACGGCGGATTGATCCGACCTGTCGACGGGCGCATGAAAAAGACCGCTGGGAAAACCAGCGGTCTTTTGACGTTCAGACTGAGGCCGGACCTTACTTGCCCTTATAGCCGGTCTCGACCATCAGATAAGCGATCAGGTGCTTGCGCTCGTCCGGCTTTTTCAGACCGACAAAGCCCATTTTGTTCTTCGGGATATAGCCCTTGGGATCGGCCAGATAGGCATCCAGGGTTTTTCCATCCCAAGGTTTGCCATAGGCTTTCATGGCGTCTGAATATTTGTAACCCGCCAGCGTACCGGCCTTGCGGCCGAAAACGCCATAGAGGTTCGGGCCGGTCATGTTCATGCCGCCCTTATTGATCGTATGGCAGGACTTGCACTTAACGAACTGCTTCTTGCCCAGGGCCAGATCGCCGGTGTTGTAAGGTGCCGGCAGGTTGGCAGGGGCGGGTTGGGCCAGGGCCGGGGCAGCCGCCAAAGCCACGCTCAGGGCCGCGGCCGTTGCAATCAGAACAGAGTGACGCGTCATCAAAGACTCCATGGCGAACATTAGCTCAGCAAACGGGTCACCCAGGAACGCTCAGGCCCTTTGCCGGTGCCGATGCTATAGCTGATGTCTGCTTTACGACCTATGCCCAAACCCGGACCAATTGTCTCGGTTCTGGCTTGTGCGACAGCCTGTCGCAGAAGCAAAAACGCCCGGTCCCAAAAAGGACCGGGCGTCTCTGATTGATCCCGTATGATCTAAATCAGAATTGATACTTCAGACCCACCTGGATCGACCACACAGAGGTTTCCGGATTGATGGTCGGCGTGGTGATGGCCGTCGAGGCATTGCTGAAGCGATAGGCCGAGCAGACCGTGCTGGTATTGGTCTGGGCAACCCCATTGGCGTCCGCGCATTGCACACTGATGATCCGGCCATTGTTACGGCTGTCCGAATATTCCCGGACGACGCCCCATTTGCGGTTCAGCAGATTGCCAACGTTGGCGATATCTAGGGTCAGGATCGACTTGTGTCCTTGCATCAGGCCCGGCAGCTCTTGAGACAGCTGGAGGTCAAAGCGCTGGACATCCGGGTTTTTCCCGAACCCTTTGGGCACCATACCGCCCTGGGGCAGGCCGAACTTGTCGACAATGGTCCGGAACTGATTGAGCGTCGCCGCACTGTCAAAGTAGACGACGGTCGAGCCGGTCGCGAACTTCAACGGATCGGCCGCATCGGGCGTCCCCAGTTGCGGGATATAGGCGAGGTGGTCGCCACGGTTCACCCCGAACACCGAGCCCCGGCCAGAGGCTACATCCGACATCAGGAAGTTGATCGGACGGCCCGAGCGCATGTCGCCAAACAGCGAGATCTTGGAGGCAAAGCCCGAGAACAGCTCGGTCTTGTAGCTGGCGCCGAACTTGGTCGCGTTGCGGATCTCATTGGCGACCGTACCTTTCACCGACCCATTCGGATCAAACCCGGCGTAGGAATTGTCGTAATTGCCGCTGTCCGTCGTCGCAAACTCAGGCAGACCGCCAAAGTTGACGCCGCGTTGGCGGGCAAAAGACAGGCTCAGGTTCAAGCTGTCGTTGATCGGCGTAAAGGCCAGATCCTCAAAGGTCTTGTCGACCGAGACCGCCACCACGTGGCTGAGGGGTTTGGTGTCCGGGTTATAGGCCTGAATGTCCCGGCTACTGCCCAGATTGACAAGGTCCGCATTGTCTGAGACCGGCAGGCCGAGGGTTTCGCGGTTCGCCTTGCTAATGTTCAGGCCATCGTAGCGCATGCGCCCGTCGGGCGTATATTGCTGCACACCGTTGATCGTCA
>JBKBWB010000196.1:0-4333 GCA_046289215.1 Asticcacaulis sp.
GCGTCTGTCAACCGAAAAAACACGCCCATCTCCCGGTCATTGACCAAGGTGAAGGTCCCTTCAACCGCTTGAGGTTTGCTCGTCCAAGTGACGGCCTTTCGGGCCAACACCTCAATGACTTCATTCGGCTCTCCGGGGGGATGGTAGAAACAGACTGGGGTGAGGCGTCCGATCAGGAAGTGACGGGTCCGGTCCTGACCATCGAGAGGCAAGGTAAAGCCACTCACTCTTTGCTTCTTTCCCGCCAGAGCCCGAACCGCAGGGGTCAGGGTTAAGCTGTAAAGCCCAGTCTTCGGGTCTTGGCGCACGGGGCAACGGGACAAAAGCGCCCAAAGTGGATCCGTCGATTTCGGCAAGGACATCTGGGCCTTACGCTCTGCCTTAAGATCCAGAGGCATGTCTTCTAGGCGAAACGCAGCCAGTGGCAGGGCCATGGGCAGGGCAAGCGCAGCGGCTCCCAGCTTTTGTAAGGCCTTGCGCCGTGACAGTCGCGTAGGGTGCTCAAACATGACCTCTCCTTTAGACAAGGGCCGTCAGTCGGTCCGCGCCCGACGTGCCTGTTCTACAGATCAAAAGGGGAAGCACGGCACTGACCAGCGCAACCAGCCCACTCGCAAGAGCGAGTCCACCAAAGAGGGGCAGATCGGGAAGGATTGTTACATAAAGTCCTTGGGCCGCTAAACTGGGCTGAGCCAGTGCGAGGACCCCGGCGGTTATGAGCACCCCGCCTGTCAATGCTGCCACAGCCAAAATCATAGCTTCAGCCACAACAACACCGACACGCAGGATGACTCCGGCACCCAGGCAATCTAACAATGCCAGATCGCGTTGCCGTAGCAAAAGAGTTTGACTCAAACTCGCAGCGGCCATCAAGCCTGCGATTACACCTGTCAGGGTTCCTAAGGCCTGCAGCCCCTCAAGACCGGGGCGGAAAAACCGCATGGCTTGGGCAGTTTCTGTGGCTGGAACGGCTGCTCTCAGTCCGTGGTTCAAGCGCTGATCCTCGACTTGCACTCTTTGAGGATAAAGGCCCGCAGCGAGGGGGCTTCGAAATCGCCCGACGACAGCTGTGATCAGGCTCGGAGGCGCATCTTGAGCCGTGTGATGAACATGAGAGCCGGCGTGATGCTTATCATGGTTATGATGAGGCCCATGAGTATGGGGCTTGCCTGGAACCTCATGCACCCGCCCGACACTGGTCCAGTCCGCCAAGATCATATAGTCAAGGCGACTTTGGGTCGACTTGAGCACCCCTGTCACAACATAACGACCATGGGGATCTGTTTCATCAGGGCGGTTGGGCGACGAGAAGCCATGAACGCCGTCAAAATGATCCCCGGGTTTGAGCCCGTGGTGCCGCGCAGCTTCCGCCCCTAAGACCGCTTGCATCGGCCCGGTCCACATATGTCCCTGATCCAATTCGGCCATATAGACAGCCAGGATGGACGGTGTCGTCCAGACGATTCGGGTTCCTGCGTAACTGTCGCCCAAAGCGATTGGTGCGGAGGCAGCAAGAAACGGGGATCGGGTCAGGTCCATCGCGATGTCGGTCGGGATCAGTCCTTTGGGTTCTGTCAGGTGAAGGGCACAACAAAGTACCATATCGCGTTCGCTTCCGCGCGGGCCGATGACGACATCTACTTCTCCAACGGACTGGGTCAGACTATTGATCCCCTGATTTTTGACCATGCCCACCAACAGAAGAAGGCTAAGGCTCAAGCTTCCGATCAAGACAGATAAACTGGCCGCGCCCCAGTGCAGGGCAAGACCGGATCGCACCAACTGGACAACAAGTCCTAGGCGCACTGTCAGGGCATGAAACGTCTGGAGGGCGGCCTTGCTCATGACCCGTCTCCCCCTGCGAACGCCGCGCGATCGAGGCTGAGGCTGAGGCGCGCCTCCAGTTTGGTGAGTACTGCCGGGTCGTGGGATGCGAGGATCAGGGCCAGCCCGTCATGACGCGTGAGGTCCAACAGCAACTGCATCAGTTCACTGGCACTTTGCGGATCCAAGGCCGCTGTGGGTTCGTCCGCCAGCACCAAGGCCGGGCGATGGATGACCGCGCGGACGAGAGCCACGCGCTGGCGCTGACCTTGGCTCAGCGCAAAGGGCTTCCTTTTGAGCAAGCCAGCCAGCCCGAGAGACTCAGTCAGTCGTGACCGTCGGATCGGATCGGGCTTTCGCCCCGCCAGCCTGACGGGCAAATCCAGATTTTCTTCGACGGTCAAGCCCGGTATCAAGTGGTGGGACTGGAATACGAAACCGATCTGCGTTTGTCTCAGGCTCAAGCGGTCGGATTCACTCATGCGAGATAGGTTTTGGCCTGACCATTCAACCTCGCCAGTATAGGGCGGCTGAAGTCCGCAGAGGGTCAGGAGCAGGGTGCTTTTTCCGGTTCCAGAGCGGCCTTCAATGCCAAGGGTTTGCCCTGGACGAAGGGCAAAATCCGGTATTGTGATGCCGAGGGGCTGTCTCGCCGACCCGCGGACGGCAAGGTGAAGCGCGTGTGTTGCAAGCAGCGCGCTCTGTGACATTATGCCGTTTCCCGAACTAGGCCCCAGACAGGAAAGGGATCTGCCAGCCGGGACCAGGCCCTTGGTCCTCGATCATATTCCATTCGGTTGAGCAGGGCGCCATTCAGCATCGCCGTAAGCTTGTCTTGATCCATTCCGCGACCGATCAGGACGATTTCTTGTCTCCGGTCGCCATAAGGTGCGCGCCAGACCGACTCCAGAAAGGCTTTGGACTCGGGATCTTGTGGCCTTTTTTCAGGGGCGATGGCCGCCCACCAATAGCCTCCCCGCTCGGTTGTGGCCGCAGCGCCAGCTTGGCTCCATGCCCCAACATGATTCATCCGCGTGGCCAGCCAAAAAAACCCTTTTGAGCGCCAGACTCCGGGCCATTCCTGGTCCATGACGGCTTTCAGGCGCGTGGGGTGAAAGGGGCGCCGTGCCCGATAGACAAAGCTGCTGACGCCATATTCATCACTTTCGGAGGTGTGGCCATATTCCATGGCCTGACGCCAGCCTGCGGCCTGCTCCGCCCGTTCCATATCAAACAGGCCGGTATCAAGGATCTTGTCGAGAGCAATCTGTCCCCGGACCGTTTTGTAGATCCGAGCCTGAGGATTCAGAGCTTTCAAGATCGCCTCCAAAGCCTCGACTTCGCTCTCCGAGAGAAGATCTGTCTTGTTAATCAGTAAGATATCGCTGAACTCAATCTGCTCAATCAACAGATTGACGACGGGGCGGTGGTCATCCTCCGGGGCGCCGAGATCGCGATCGGTGAGTAGATCTTGACTGCCGTAGTCGCGATAGAAGTTAAAGCCATCTAAAACCGTGATCATGGCATCAATGCGTGTAATGTCTTTAAGTGATTGTCCCTCTTCGGTTTCAAATTCAAATGTTGCAGCTACTGGCATAGGTTCTGAAATGCCCGTGCTTTCGATCAGTAAAGCATCGAAGCGGTTTTCTTTGGCCAGACGTCCGACTTCTTGAAGCAGATCCTCGCGTAAGGTGCAGCAAATACAGCCATTTGACATTTCCACGAGCCGCTCTTCAGTCCTTGACAAGCCCGCTCCGCCTTGGGCAATCAAGGCCCCATCAATGTTCACTTCGCTCATATCATTGACAATGACGGCGACCCTAAGGCCCTCGCGATTATGCAGGATATGATTGAGCACTGTGGTTTTGCCGGCCCCAAGAAAGCCAGACAGGACTGTTACGGGGAGTTTGCGCATTCGAGTCTCACCAAAAGGACTTGATGAAACGTTATAATGTAACATATACGGGGTCAACTGCCTCAAAGGAGATCGTTTTGGCCCGTACGTCCCAAGCCCCAGTCTTCGATGGTCTCGCCATCGGTCTCTCTGGCCTGTGTCTTCTGCATTGCCTGTTGCTGCCGGTCGCCGTTGCCACCTTGCCGGCTCTGACGGTATTTGTGGGCGAGGGGGTACATCTGGCCATGATCCTGTTGGCCGTCCCTCTGTCCGTGCTGGCTTTGGTCAGCCATGGGGGCTGGCGGCGGTGCGGGGTTGTGCTGCTGGCATTTCTGGGGCTTGGCCTGATGGGCGCGCCGTTGTTGGCCGAGTTTATCCCCTTTACCCTGACCCTGCCGGATGCCGGGGTGACGGTGACCCAAGCGGGGGTTGCCGAACAAGAGACGAGTCTGACCGTGGTCGGCGCGAGTCTGCTGGCCGGGGCACATATCCTCAATTGGCGGCTAGGTCGTAAAGCCTGAAACCTAGGACGGATCCGACGCCTTGGGCGGCAAGGGCCGGGTCAGGATAAAGGTCGCGGATCCACACAGCACTAGGGCCTGAACGATCAGCACA
>JBKBWB010000197.1:0-4301 GCA_046289215.1 Asticcacaulis sp.
TATCCCCATAGTCCGTCCGAGGACGAACAGACTAAATATAGGGCAAAGCCCGGCTCTGTGAAAGAGCCGGGCTGTCGCAGCGTCTGAGTTTTAGGGGATAAGCCGGCCTTAAAGCGGCGCGCAGACCGTTTCCAGCCAAGTGCGGACGTCTGACTGGACGCGTGGCCCGACCAGTTCCAGCACCTTGGCGTGATAGGCGTCCATATAGGCGCGCTCATCCGGGCTCAGGAGCGATACATCGATCAAACTGCGGTCGATGGGAGCCCAGGTCAGGTTTTCAAACCCGAGCATGGCCCGCTCGCCGCCGGCAATCGGTGCAGCCGGGGTCACGAACTGGAGGTTTTCAATGCGGATGCCATAGGCCCCGTCCTTGTAGAAGCCCGGCTCGTTCGACAGGATCATGCCGGGCTGCAAGGCGATGCTGTTGGGCATCTTGGCAATCCGCTGCGGCCCTTCATGAACCCCGAGATAGGCCCCAACGCCATGCCCGGTGCCGTGGTCATAATCGAACCCAGCCTGCCACAAGGGCATTCGGGCGAGGGCATCCAGTTGCGTTCCCGTTGTGCCTTCGGGGAACCGAACGGTGGCCAAGGCAATATGCCCCTTGAGCACCAGGGTGAACATCCGGCGATGCTCGTCGCTGGGGGTGCCGATGGCCATGGTGCGGGTCACGTCGGTGGTGCCGTCAAGATACTGGCCTCCCGAGTCGACAAGCAGCAGCGAGCCGCTTTCGACGCGGATATTGCTGGCGACATTGACGCGATAATGCGGCAGCGCCCCGTGCGGTCCGGCCCCGACAATCGAGTCGAATGACAGGTCTTTGAGCACGCCCGACGCAATGCGCAGGCTTTCCAGCTTTTGCGCGATGGTGATCTCGTCCGGCAGAGTGCTCTGGGCCTCGGTGGCAATCCAGTAGAGAAACTGACTGAGGATCGCCCCGTCGCGGATGTGCGCTTCGCGGGTGCCCGCAAGCTCAGCCACATTCTTGCAGGCGCGCGGCAGGGCGCATGGATCCATGCCGCCTAGGACCCGCGCCCCGAACCCATCGAGCGTGTCCAGCCACCAGGCCGAAGACTGGGCCGGGTCGAGCCAGACGGTTTTCCCGCCGAGGGCCTTGAGGGTGGGTTCGATCTCGTCCGGGGTTTTCAGGGTGACCGAAGCGCCCAGCCAGTCGGCCAGACCGGGCGTGACCTTGGCCGGATCGAGGAACAGGCTGGCCGTACCGTCGGCGAAAAGGATCGCCTGTCCGAGCGGTAAGGGCGAGCGGATCACATCGCCGCCACGTACATTGAACAACCAGGCCACCGAGGTCGGCGCCGTCAGGACGACCGCGTCCGCGCCTTTGCGTGCCAGTTCCGCAGCAATCCGCTGACGCTTGCTCTCGCTGCTTTCCCCAGCGTAATCGAGCGGTTGCGGCACAACCGGGGCCTGGGGCTGGGCAGGACGCTCTGTCCCCCAAGCGAGGTCCACAGGGTTTTCAGGCACCGCCACAAGCGAGGCCCCGACCTGTTGGGCGGCCGCCCGCAGGCCGTTCAGAGCCTCGGGGCTGTGCAGACGGGCGTCATAGCCAATCACCTGACCTTGGCTGACATGAGCACGGATATAATCGGCCACGGCGGTGCTGTGAAAGTCGCACAGGTCAAACACGCTGGCGTCCACCTGTTCGCGCACCTGGATCGTATAGCGGCCATCGGCAAAGACAGCGGCCCGTTCCGTCAACACGATCCCGGCCCCGGCCGATCCGGTAAAGCCACTGAGCCAAGCCAAGCGGTCGTTGGCTTCGGGCAGGTATTCGTTTTGATGCTCGTCCTCATGGGGGACAAGAAACCCATCCAGTCCTAAACGAACAAGGTGTTCACGCACGCGCGGCAGGTGCTTTGGCCCTTGGGACGGGTGGGTCGTGACATCAAAATTCTGAAACATGCTTAGGCTCGGCTTTCGCAGAAAACAGGGTCAGGGAGAGGCCGGACGCTACGCCCAGACCCTTAGGGGGGGCAAGAGGGCTGAGGCGCGATTGTCACGGATGGAACAAGAACTGTCGGTTCCTGACAGGTTTGCGCCGCCCGGCTGGCTATCAAGACCTCAGTCCGCTAGGACAGCCCGGACGAATGAGGTGAGATGTGACGCAGACGCCAGCTAAGCCAGAGGCCAAGGACACGACGGAAAAACAGCTCGGCAATCTGGAGGTTCTGGGCTTTGTTGGCGGGATCCTGTTTCGGACACCTTGGCTGATCCTCGGCATCTTGTGTCTGATCCTGATCGCGGCCCTGTGTGATATTCTCGTGCCCTGGGCCGTTGGGGCCTTGGTGGATGCCGTAGCGGACCCTGAGCCTGATCCGGCCCATGTATGGATGATCTGGGGTGGGCTTGGCGGGCTTTATGCCTTGTTCCACATCGTCCGGAATATCGCTTTTCGGATGGGCAATGTGCTCAATTCGGTGGGCATGGCGGGTCTTGTCACAGCGGCGTTTAGCAAGGTGCTAAGGTTCTCCAGCGACTGGCACGCCAATACCTTTGCCGGATCGACCGTGCGTAAAATCACCCGCGCCATGTGGGGCTATGACACGGTCAGCGACAATGCCATCTACATGCTGATGCCCAGCCTGTTGGTGATCACGGGACTGACGGCCTCCTTATGGCTTAAGTCCCCGTTTGCAGGGCAACTCGCCACGGTCGTGATCGTTCTGTTTATGGCGCTGAGCATTGTGCTGGCCCGATTCTATATCCGGCCTGCGAACCTGAAATCGAATGCGCTCGACTCGGAACTGGGCGGCACCATTGCTGATGCCATTGGGGGCGTGCCGACGGTCAAAAGCTTTGGCGCTGAAGCGCGCGAAGACAAACGCCTTTCGGATAAGGTCCAGAGCTGGAAAAAGGCGGCCCAGAAGACATGGAACCGCTTTACCGACGTCTGGATGGTCCAGAATACGCTGCTGGTGATCCTGCAAATGGGCCTGACCGGCTTTATGGTTCTGTCCTGGCAACGGGGCGAGGCCAGTCCGGGGGACGTGGCCTTTGCGGTCACGACCTTTACCGTCATGAGCAGCTTTTTGCGTAACTTCGGCGAGGTGGTTCAGGCGCTTCAGCGCGGGATGGACGATGTGCTCGACGCTGCCGCGTTCATGAAAACACCGCTTCAAGTGGCTGATAAAGCAGGAGCGCCGGACTTCGTGCCGTCTTCTGATCCGTCTGAACGCGGGGCGATCGCGTTTGTGGGGGTCACCTTTGGTTACGCCAACCAGCCGGAGCCGCTGTATAAGGATTTTTCAGTCTCGATCCGCCCGGGCGAGCGGGTCGCGTTGGTGGGGGCGACGGGGTCTGGTAAATCCACCTTCGTCAAGCTGATCCAGCGGATGTATGATCTGCAGGTGGGCCGGATCCTGATCGACGGACAGGATATTTCCGGTGTGGCTCAGACAAGCCTTCGTCGGTACCTCGCGCTGGTGCCCCAGGATCCGGCGCTGTTTCACCGGACGCTCGCCGAAAATATCGCCTATGCCCGCCCGGACGCGAGCGAGGCCGAGATCCGCGAAGCCGCGCGTCTGGCCCGGGCCGAAGCCTTCATCGACCGCCTGCCTCTGGGGCTGGAGACCTTGGTGGGCGAGCGCGGGGTCAATCTGTCCGGCGGAGAGCGCCAGCGCGTGGCGATTGCCCGGGCCTTCATTGCCGATGCGCCTGTGCTGATCCTGGATGAAGCCACGTCGTCGCTCGATGTAGAAACTGAGGCCGAGGTGCAGGCCGCCATTGATACGCTGATGGCGGGGCGGACTACCCTGATCATCGCCCACCGTCTTTCGACCATCCGCAAGGCAGATCGCATTCTGGTGTTTGATCAGGGACGGATTGTCGAAAGCGGCACCCATGCTGAACTTTTGGCCACGGATGGCGTGTTTGCGCGTCTGCATGCCCTCAGCGAGATGACCGGCGAGCCGATCTGACGCTCAATCTTGGTTAGGGCGCCAGTCGTTGCGTGGCCGATCCATCCAGGCGGAACGGAAACAGGATCGCTGGGTCCGGCTCCGGGACAGGCACACTGAGGTGTGGACAGCCGATCGTCCGGATCAGGTGCCGGATCAGCATTTCACGGGCGAGGGGCTTTTCATCTGTCGCCACGCAGGTCCAGTGACCCTCATCGTGATGGGTGCGTTCTAGCATGATGTCGCGCGCGGCGCTGTAGTCGGCCCAGCGCGGTTGCGCCTCGGCGTCCAAAGGGCTGATCTTCAGCGTTTTTAGCGGATCCGTGCGCCGGGCCTCTAGCCTTCGGGCCTGTTCGTCCTTGGTGATATCCAGCCAGTATTTGA
>JBKBWB010000198.1:0-4273 GCA_046289215.1 Asticcacaulis sp.
GCCGCGTTTGTCCACCTTGCGGGGGGCCTGCGTCACCTGATGTGGGACATGGGCCAGGGGTTTGACCCCAAGGTCGCCAACAATCTGACGGTGATTTCACTTCTGTTTTCGGTGGCGGCCACAGTGATCCTGTGGGCAGGCCTGTTCGTATCCGGCACGGTGACATTATGATCCGCGACAAAAACTCGACGGAATGGAAAGCCTCCGCAAAGCACGGTGGCGGCGAATGGATGGCCGAACGGGTCAGCTCGGTTGCGCTCATCCCGCTTGGCCTGTGGGGCGTCTTTGCGGCGACGGAAATCGTGGGCAAGGGTTATGACGGGGCTCTGGCATTCCTTCTTAATCCGCTCAATGCGGGCCTGATGGCGCTGCTGATCCTGACTTCGGTTTGGCACATGCACATGGGCCTGCGGGTCGTCATCGAAGACTACATCGGCAAACCGGGCGCCAAAGGTCTCTTTTTGGGCCTCAATACCCTGCTGTGCGTGATCGCAGCCGGGGCCTCGGTCTTCTCCATTGTCAAAATTGCGCTGACAGCGCTTGGCGGGGCTCAAGCATGACGAAAACGGATGGTCAGACCCAGGGCGGCAAGGCCTACACCCTGGTCGAACACGAATATGATGTGGTGGTGATCGGAGCCGGTGGCGCAGGTCTGCGCGCGGCGCTCGGTGCCGCCCAGGCCGGTCTCAAGACCGCCTGTGTGACCAAAGTGTTCCCGACCCGTAGCCACACGGTTGCAGCTCAAGGCGGCATCTCCGCCAGCCTTGGCAACATGGGCGAGGACGACTGGCGCTGGCACATGTACGACACCGTCAAGGGGTCGGACTGGCTGGGTGACCAAGACGCCATTGAATATCTGTGCCGCAACGCCCCGGCGGCGGTCTATGAGCTGGAGCACTGGGGTGTGCCCTTCTCGCGGACCGAAGACGGCAAAATATATCAGCGCGCCTTTGGCGGTATGACCCGTAACTTTGGCGAAGGCCCGGTGCAGCGCACCTGCGCCGCCGCCGACCGGACCGGTCACGCCATCCTGCACACGCTCTATGGTCAATCGGTCCGCAACGATGTGGACTTCTTTATCGAGTACTTCGCGCTCGACCTGATCATGGATGACGGCGTTTGCCGCGGTGTGACGGCGTGGAAGCTGGATGACGGCACGCTGCATACCTTCCGGGCGCACCTCGTGATCCTGGCCACCGGCGGCTATGGACGGGCCTATTTCTCGGCCACTTCTGCCCACACCTGCACCGGGGACGGCAACGCCATGGTGCTGCGCGCCGGCCTGCCGCTCCAGGACATGGAGTTCGTTCAGTTCCACCCGACCGGCATCTATGGCGCCGGGGTGCTGATCACCGAAGGGGTGCGCGGCGAAGGCGGTTATCTGACCAACTCGGCGGGTGAACGGTTCATGGAGCGCTATGCGCCGTCGGCCAAGGATCTGGCCAGCCGTGACGTGGTGTCCCGCTCCATGACCATCGAAATCAAAGAAGGTCGCGGGGTGGGTCCGAACAAGGATCACATCTATCTGCACCTCGATCACCTCGATCCGGACATCATCCACAAGCGCCTGCCCGGGATCACCGAAAGCGCCAAGGTTTTTGCCGGTGTGGACGTGACCAAGCAGCCGATCCCGGTGCTACCGACCGTGCACTACAACATGGGCGGCATCCCGACCAATTATCACGGCGAAGTGCTGACCAAGGTGGGCGGGGATCCGGACTCGGTTGTCCCGGGCCTGATGGCTGTGGGTGAAGCCGCCTGCGTGTCGGTCCATGGGGCCAACCGCCTCGGCTCCAACTCGCTGATCGACCTTGTCGTGTTTGGCCGCGCTTGCGGCATCCGCGCCGCCGAAGTTGTGAAGCCGGGCGTGGCCCACAAGCCGCTGAACGCCAGCGCCACCGAAGCCCACATCGCCCGCTTTGACCGCTTCCGCAATGCCAACGGCTCGACCGGCACGGCAGAGCTGCGGCTCAAGATGCAACGCGCCATGCAGGAAGACGCCGCCGTGTTCCGCACTGGCGACACCCTGCAACAAGGGGTCAACCGCCTGGATGCCATCTTCCAGGGCGGCAAGGACATCAAGATCACCGATCGCTCGATGGTCTGGAATACCGACCTGCTTGAAACGCTGGAATTCGACAATCTCATCAGCCAGGCCGTGGTGACCGTCAATTCGGCGGCCAACCGCACCGAAAGCCGCGGCGCCCACGCCCGCGAGGACTATCCGGACCGCGACGACGAAAACTGGATGAAGCACACCCTGACCTGGATCGATCTGGATTCCGGCAAGGTGACGATCGACTATCGCCCGGTGCACACCTACACCATGACCAATGACATCAGCTACATCGCGCCCAAGGCGCGGGTGTACTGAGGACAGGACCCCCACCATGGTCGAACTGACGCTGCCTAAAAACTCCAAGATCAAGGCCGGGAAGCGGTGGAAAGCCGCCGCCGGGGCCAAGACGGTCAAGACCTACAAGATCTACCGTTATGATCCGGAAACCGGCCAGAATCCGCGCTGGGACACCTATGAAGTGGATCCGAGCCAGCATGGCCCGATGCTGCTGGATGCGCTGATCCACATCAAAAACACGATTGACCCGACCCTGACCTTCCGCCGTTCGTGCCGCGAAGGAATCTGTGGCTCGTGCGCCATGAACATCGGCGGCCGCAACACCCTGGCCTGCACCAAGGGCTGGGAAGAGTTCAGCGGGACGATCACCATTGCCCCGCTGCCGCACATGCCGGTGGTCAAGGACCTGGTGCCGGATTTGAACGGCTTCTACGCTCAGTACCAGTCGATTGAGCCCTGGCTGCAATCGGACACCCCGGATCCGGAAAAAGAGCGCCTGCAGACCCCGAAAAACCGGGAAAAGCTGGATGGCCTCTATGAGTGCATCCTGTGCGCCTGTTGCTCGACCTCGTGCCCGAGCTATTGGTGGAACCAGGACAAGTATCTCGGCCCGGCGGCCCTGCTGCAGGCCTATCGTTGGCTGGCCGATTCGCGCGATGAAAGCACCAATGCGCGTCTCGAGATGCTTGAAGATCCGTTCAAGCTCTATCGCTGCCACACGATCATGAACTGTGCTCAGGTCTGCCCCAAGGGCCTGAACCCAGCTAAGGCGATTGCCGAAATCAAGAAAATGATGGTCGCGCGCTAAGCCGCGTTGCCGTAAGGAACAATCCCCCGGAGGGTCCGCTCTCCGGGGGATTGGCATATCTGAAGCCGCCCCTCCGGGGCCGGACGATCAGCGAGAACCGACACATGCCCAAGATCAGCTTTGTGGAACACACCGGCAAACGCCACGACGTCGAAGCCCGCACGGGCCAGACGGTGATGGAGACTGCGGTCAAAAACAATGTCCCCGGCATCGACGCCGATTGCGGCGGGGCCTGTGCCTGCGCGACCTGTCACGTCTATGTCGCCGACGCTTGGTTTGAAAAAACCGGCCCGGCCTCCGTGATGGAAGAAAGCATGCTGGACTTTGCCCAGGACGTGCGCCCGACCTCGCGCCTGTCCTGCCAGATCAAGATCAGCGAAGCGCTGGATGGCCTCGAAGTGCACCTGCCCGAGCATCAGCACTAAGGCAGGCCAACAGGCGATCAGGCGGCGCTGACCGCCTCATAGCGGGGCAAGTGGACGCTAAAGGTCGCGCCCTTGCCCGGTTCACTTTCCAGCGCAACCCAGCCCCCGTGCAGCTCGACCAAGGCCTTGACGAGGGCCAAACCGAGGCCGGGGCCCCCGCGCTCGCGCCCGACAAACCGGTCAAAGATATGGGCCTGGACGTGGAAGGGGATACCGCGACCATGGTCGGTCACATCGATCCTCAGGCCCGCCGGCCCCTTTTCCAGACTCACATCCACACTTGTATCTTCCGGTGCGGATCTCAGAGCATTGTCGATCAGGTGGCTGACAATCTGGGAAAGACGCCGGGCATCGGCTCGGATCAACGCAGAACCGGCATCCTCAAGCCCGGACAGCGTCAGGCGAACCTTGCGCTTGGCCGCGGCCTCTTCTTGGGCTTGAACACTGGCCTGAACCAATGCGCCCAGCGTCAGGGTTTCGACGGACAGTCCCATCTCCCCGGCATCGATTTGGGCCATATCCAACACATCGTCGATTGACCGCGCCAATTGGGTCGCCGCCGCTTGGATGGAGTCGAGATAGTCCCGGGCCTTTTCTGGCAGGGCACCCTCGTTCATTTTCAGCATGTCGGCATAGCCAACAATCGTCGTCAACGGCGTGCGCAGCTCGTATGAAACATTGCCG
>JBKBWB010000199.1:0-4249 GCA_046289215.1 Asticcacaulis sp.
ATTGCGCCGAAACCGGTGTCGAAACCCCCAATAGGGTGATGATACATATAGACGACAGCAGCCCACTCAGGCCCATCGACTGATCGTGTTTGATATCCATTCTTCCTCCTAGATCACCTCAGTGATCCGTACGTTATCGTGTCAGAGCCACCCGCCCCCACGTGAGCGCGAGCCGCATGAATCAGCTTGGATCGCCACGCTGTTCTTGGGCGTGCGGCCCCATCATCACAGGGGCTGCCAAATTTCATGCAAAACACATACTATTCATCAAGTATGACAGTTTGACGCAAAATCATCCCTTTTTAGTTGCGAAACATACAATACATCATAAATTTTAAACCTTGACCGCTCACCCTGCCGACAGATACCTATGGTGTTTTAGCCTCACCCAAAGTTGCCCCGTGTCTGCAAACAGTCTGCCTGCTCATCCCGCCCTGTCTCTCTCGGACTCCCATCCTGACCGACCGGCTGTGACGGAAGGCGGTCGGCAGATCCTGGACCTGCTTCTGAAAACGGGGGGGCTCAGCCAAGCGGAAATCACCCACAGACTGACCCTGTCCCAGCCGACGGTGGCCAGGCTTCTGCAAGGCTTTCAAAAAGCGGGGCTTGTCCGCACGTCTCAGCGACAGGCGGACCGACCGGGCAACCCCAGTGTCAATGTCAGCCTTGAAGCCGATCATAGCTTTTCGCTAGGCATTGCGCTTCTCGGTGACGTTCTGTCCGTCGGCCTGATGGACCTCAGTGGTCGACTGCGGGCCACGCGCACGACGGCGATGACGGACATGTCCAGATTTTCCGTCCTCTCAACGCTTCAGCGCTTTCATAACGACCTGCTTGAAGAGACATCCGTTCCCCCCACGCGGATTATCGGTGCGGGCCTGGGCATCTCGGCGTTTTATGTTGAGCCGGAGCGCTTTAATCCGCCCCGCTATCTGGATGACTGGGCCTTCCATGACATTGCCCCCATCATTGAGACAGCCTTGGGCTACCCCACTCTGGTTGACAATGACGGGACCGTTGCGGCGATTGGCGAAAGCCTGTTCGGTGCCGGTCGGACCAGCCAGAACTTTGCCTATTTGCATCTGTCGAACGGCTTCGGTGGCGGGCTGATCTGCAGTGGCCAACCCTACAGGGGGCAAAATGGCAATGCCGGGGAGTTTGGTGGGGTCTGGATCCTGGAGGATGAAGGCTATCCTAACCTAGACTTGCTCAAAGCGATCTTGACGGATCGTGGCCAGACATTTGAGACCGTCGAGGACATGGTTCTGGCCATCGACCGAACGGTCGACGGCGTCGACCTGTGGCTCGATGAAGCCGAAAAACCCTTTTCTCGCTTGGCGTCCCTGATTGCCTATATTCTGGACCCGCAGAAAATTGTGATCGGCGGGCGCTTGCCAAAAGATATTGCTCAAGCCTTGGCCGACCGGATCCGCATTCCCTCTCCGACCTTGAGACGGGAACGTCCCGCCCCCTTACCCGAGGTGATCATCTCGCAAACCGAGGGCGATCCTGTGGTGTTGGGCGCCGCCGCCATGCCACTGCAAAAGGCCTATTTTATCTGCCCCTGAAGTTTTAGAATGGGTTTAGGGACGGTGGTTCCGGGATCGCAAATAGGTAATCAGCGCCTCGGGTTCATCGGTCTGTAGCGTATCAACCCCCAGATCAATCAGAGCGCCCCAAACCGCGTCCGGGTCCACCATCGCCCCGGCATCAACAAGACCCGCTGAAAACTGGGGCCGAAGCGTATTGACCCAAACCCGGGCCTTCATCGACCGGATCACCGGAATGCTCTGCCTGAGGTAAGCCAGGTCGGTAAAGATCACCTCGACGCCCGAAGACGGGGCCGCGACCTGGGTACCGAGCAAGAGGCCCGCCTCGCCCTTAGTCTGATCGATGATCGGCATCGCCAAGACCGCATTGAAGGGTGATGCCTGAACCAACGGCGCTTCGCCCGCCTGGACCCTCCGCTTCATCAGAATGTGGTCGGTAACCCCCAGGGCGTTGAGCACGGCAAAAGCCGCGTCATAGACATCCGCCTTAGCATCCAGATTGATCAGCATGCGCCCCTTAGCGGCTGTCATATACTGTTCAAACGAGGGGACACGCGCTTCGGTCAGCGGGGCCTGTTGCCCCCCTGCCCCTGCCCTTAATTGCAAGGACTGGATTTCGGCCCAGCTCAGGTCTTCAACGCGTCCTGAGCCGTTGGTGGTCCGGTCTACGGTTTCGTCATGCATGACCACCAAAACGCCATCGCGCGTTCGGCGAACATCGACCTCGACCATATCCACGCCAAGTCGGATACAGGCCTCAAGCGCTTCGATCGAATTTTCCGGAGCGGCCTTCCAGCATCCCCGATGGGCGACCACAACCACCGCCGTGTCAGAGGCTTGCAACCAGCGGGACCGCTTGGCCTCGAAGTCAGACAGAGGGGCCTTGGCGTTCGGTGACGCCGTCGCCGGTTCAACTGCCAGGGCGTGCCCCGAAACCTCACCGGCCCCGAAACCGAACAAGGCCAGCAATCCGACCGATAATCCCTTACGCATGCGTCATTCCTAAACTGATCAAGGGATCCGCGTACGTTTACGGGATCAATGGCAAAGGCCGGCTCTGGCCGTCATGATGACCAGAGCCGGATACTCTTAGAATTTTGCCCGCAGCCCGGCTTGCCAGGTCCGGCCGGTCGTGAACAGGCCGTCGGTCAGGCGCGGTTGATAGACATATTCTTCCTGCTGACTTTCGAAGACATTCATCACGTCCAGGGTCAGCTGGATTTCGGGGCTAAGTGTCCAACGCATCGAAACGTCAGTCTGCTGATAGTCGTCCCGGATCTTGATGCCATCGACGGGGTTCGGGATTTCGCGCAGGAAAGCCCCACGGAAATTATGGGCGACCCGGACGCTCAAACGGTCATCTTCGTAGTAGCCGGTGAGGTTATAGCTGTCCTCGGAATTTTCCGGCAGGCCATAGGTCAAGCCCGTCCCGCTGACCGTGTCGCGGAAGGAGCTGTCGGTATAGGTATAGTTGGCGGCCACACCGAAATGCTTCCAAAGTCCCGGCAGGAAATCAAAGGATTGCTGGTAGTTGGCTTCAAAACCAGACACCGTGGCTGAATTGCCGTTGACCGGCTGGGTCAGGGTATATTCCGTCCCGTTCAGATCCACTTGGCTTGAGCGGGTGGCAATGAAAGACTTGATATCCTTGTGGAACCAGCCCAGCCCCAACAGGCCATCGCGGCCAAAGTACCACTCCACGGCCAGATCCGCCTGATTGGCCCGGAACGGCTTCAGGTCGGGGTTACGCGCACTGATCGTGCGGGTGACATCGTCAATTTGCCGATAGGCGGCCAGATCCGTCAGGCTGGGACGGGTCAGCACCTTGGCCGCCGAAGCCCGCAGATAGAGGTTCGGCATCACTTCGTAGCGCACATTCAGGCTCGGCAGGACATCGGCATAATCCGACGAGACCGAGCGGCTTGTGTCGGTCTTAAGCGTCTGATTCCGCTCTACGCCATCAGAGGTCAGGGCGGTCGCCGTCAACCGCAATCCACCATTGATCAACCAGTTATCAGAGCTGTAGGTCGCCATGGCATAGGCCGAGCTGACCCGCTCCTTGACCTTGAAATAGTTATTGATCTGAGGCGCGGTGCGCGGATCAAGTTGTGACCCATAGGCGGCAAACGCGCGTTCCGGATCAAACACGACAAAACTGTTCGGCCCCTTGGCCCGCCCCTCATCTGAAAGGAAGCCCGTTAGGACTTTAGAGACCGGCTCGAACGGCTGATTGATGCCGCTCCGGGTCACTTCGAAGCGATCCCGGGTCTTGGACCGGTCGCGCAGCTTGAAGCCAAACTCAGCCTTGAGGGTCTCCGAGACCGACCAAGTCAGGTCCAAACCGGCAGCGGCCTCACGGTCCACAGTTTTGGACAGGAACCGGCGGGCCTGGCGGACCAACATCCCTTTGGTCGACGTCACATCGATCGGCGAGGTGATGGTGAAATAGTCATCATCCTGACGAATGTCATAGGTGGCAGGCCCGCGCACATCGGCAAAGTAGCGCAGATCCGTCTGCTCGAACTGCGTGTCGGAGACCGTGACAAAGGGATTGAACTGCAAGGTTCCGAGCTGATAGTCGCCGCGCAAACGCAGGGCGCGGGTTTCGGTTTCACGCGTCCCATAAAGGTCTTCGGCCTGGAACCGGACGTCACCAAAGCTGGCGTATTCGACGATGCCGTCCTTGACCGAAATGTCTT
>JBKBWB010000200.1:0-4247 GCA_046289215.1 Asticcacaulis sp.
CGGTGTCGGAGTCGTGGGGGGCGTTGTGGGCCTGGGTCGTCATGGCGCTCTTGAGTTTTGGGGCCTTGGGTCAAGGCGGGTCGGGGGCGAAAAGCAAACGCAACGGCGAAAAAACAGCCAAAAAGCGGGATCCGTGCGTCCGATGTCACAGAGGTGCCGATCTTTGCGGCTATGCCGTCCCTGTTACAGGAGGACCCCTGCCATGAACGCCGACCCCGCGCAACAGTCTGCACAGATTCTCAACGGAAGGGTGGGGTTGATTGTCGGAATTGCCAACAGCCAGTCCATCGCCTGGGGCTGTGCCCGCGCCATGCATGACGCCGGGGCGTCGCTGGCCGTGACCTATCTCAATGACAAGGCCTTGCCGTATGTGGCCCCGCTGGCCGAGGCGGTGGCCGCGCCGCTGCTGCTGCCGCTCGATGTGCGCGATGAGGCCCAGACGGAGGCGGTGTTCGAGGCGATCCGCGCCACCTGGGGTCGGCTCGATTTCCTTGTCCATTCGATTGCCTTTGCCCCGCTGGAGGACCTACACGGGCGAGTGACCGATTGTTCGCGCGACGGGTTTCTGACGGCGATGGACATTTCCTGCCACTCGTTCGTGCGGCTGGCGCGGCGGGCTGAACCCTTGATGGCCAACGGCGGGTCGCTGGTGACCATGAGCTATTATGGTGCCGAAAAGGCCGTGCCGGACTATAATCTGATGGGGCCGGTCAAGGCCGCGCTCGAAGCCAGCGTGCGCTATATGGCCCACGAACTGGGCGGGTCGGGCATCCGCGTCAATGCCGTCTCGCCGGGGCCGATCCGCACCCGCGCGGCCTCGGGCCTGTCGGGCTTTGACCAGCTGGTGGCGCGTGCCGAGCACGACAGCCCCTTTCATGACCTCGTCAGCATCGACGACGTCGGCCAGGCCACGGCCTTCCTCTGCTCCCCCTTCGCCGACCGCATGACCGGCCAGACCCTCTATATCGACGGCGGCGTGTCGGTGCGGGGGTAGGGGGGGGCTTTGTCCTCCCTGACGATTAGGGGCGGGGAGGAGACGGGACGTCACCCTCGGACTTGATCCGAGGGTCTGTTTTTCCGCTGCACAAGAGATCCTCGGGTCTGCGCCCGAGGATGACGGAGTGTGGGATATCCTTCTCTCCCTTAAGGGGGAGATGTCCGGGAACCGGACAGAGGGGGTGCCCCTTGGCCAAGACGCAAAAAGCGCTTGCGGCTATACAAGAGACTCCCTCCGCCATCCCCATCCAAACTGTAAGGAGAAGGGTGCCTTTTTACGACCCGCCCTTATGCCTTTGATTCAAAGGCTTCGGAACGGGCGCGGGCGATCCGGAAGGCGCCCGTTGCGCCGTAATAGATACAGCCGGCCAACAGTACGACCGTGGTCGCCACGCTGGCTTCGGGGCCAAAGGTGCCGCCTGTCAGCCACCACGGTGCGTCCGTCTTGGGGGCCAGGTCGACGACCAGGCTCTGCACCGCGAGCCGTGCGCCACTGACTTCGAGGCCAAAGCCAACGCCGAGTAGCCAGTTCCAGATGGAGTGCCAAGCGCAGACTCCCCAGATCGAGCCTTCTTTGATGGCATAGAGGCTGGTCATCACGGCAAACAGCACGAGGTTGACGAGGGCGAGGCCCAGTTCCATCGACGGTGTGATGTTGCCCGCATGCATGACTGAAAACATGATGCTGTTGATAACAATCGCAAGAACAAGGCCGTGGCGCGAGGCGACAAGCTGCATGAGCCAGCCCCGCATCAGGAGCTCTTCGGTACCGCCCTGGATCAAGAAGCCGCCCAAAAGGGCGAGGATCGGGACAAACAGGATAGGCGAGGGCGCGGTCCAGACTCCCGGACCTTCGATGCGATAGCCGCCGGCGAGCCAGATCAGGGCGATGACGCTGAACAGGAATGCCGCACCCGTGAGGAGGCCGCGCGCGTATCGCCCAACAAACTGACCATTGAGGCCTAGAGTATTGGGCTTGCGGCGTTCGAACAGCCAGACCCAGGCCAGTAGCGGTAGGGCGATGAAGCTAAAACCGGCCAACTGAATTGCCAGCGGTAGCCATTGGCTTTCGAGGTCCTCTTGATGGAACCCCATCGGTATCAACACGCCAAAGATCGTGGCCAGTAGACCCAAGGCGAAGAAGACAAGGATGAGCACTATGGCCGCTGCGGTCCATGTGCGGCGATGGCTGGACTCTCTTGGCCCAAAGAGTTCAATCTGTTTCACGTGTGCCCCCAGTGATTATTTCGCTGCAGTTGTGCAGAGTGACTTTGTTGGAAAGCCTATCTGATCAAAAGATAGATTTGCTTGCTTTCAATCCTGATCATGTCCTTGGTCAATCAGTTCGCGCGCACAGAAGTTATCATGGATATCAATTTGTTATCGCCGTTTTGTATTATTGATTGAGGCGATATGGGTTGATCCTAAGATGTTTCTGGTTCGTAGTTTCAGTGACGCAAATTAGTTTCCATTACATGGTCCGAATTTCGTCACAATTGGTATCAAAAATTATTATATAAATGCAAGCCATCTAAAGTGTTAGGTTTGTTAAAAATCATTCATTATTGGGCAGGTAAATATTGCAAGGCTTAAAATGATAAAATAAAGTAATTTGTAGTTATAACATTGCAATGGAAAAATTATTATAATTATTTCAGTGTGGTGAATTCTTGAAGATAGTTATTGCAATGCGGTTTTGTAAATATAGTAATGTGCTTAGTTTTGCAATGTGCTGTGTGTAAAATTTGGGGGGCGAAATGGGGCCTGTTTGGCTTTGGAGGTGTTGATTAAGGCTGTCAAGGCCTGCTTCAGATTTACTCTCGGGGCCTTCCGGACGTTCGCCTTTGCTACGATGCGGCCTGCCCGCCTTTTTTATGAGAGGCGATATTTTTCCATTGGCTCTGAAACTTGGATGTCCCCCTTGGCAACGGCGTTTTTCCCGATAGGGTTGGTGTGTGGGCCGTGATCTGGGGCGCGGTTAGGCGGGCCAAATGAGAAGTAATAAGTGCACTGTCTCCGAAGATCAAAATAAACAATAAATCAGAATTGTTTGTTGACTTGGAGTACAAAAATGAAAAAGAAAAATATTGGCAAGTGTGTTTTGTATTTATTTAACGCAATATTTGCATTTGTGGCCATCGCCAATGCACTTTTTGAAAGTATTAGTCTCGTTAATATGTTCGTATTTTTTATATGTTACTTTATAATTTGGGGGGTGGTTTATCATCATTTAAAGTGTAGGGGTTACTATTAAATTTAACTTCCTTAAATCGGAATTGCGGTGATGTTGGGATAAATTGAAATTCGAGACTCACGCGATCGTTCCCTTAGCAACGGCGCATTTCCCGATAGGGTTGGAGGCGTTCTGGTCGCGCTATGGTGCTGGCTGAACGGGGTCAAATGAGGAGAGGTAATAAGTGCACTGTCACCGTTATGCCGCCGTTATGCGGTCTCAAGATGTAATGGGGAGGCGGGGTGACAAATGGTGGACGCGACAGGGATTGAACCTGTGACCCTTCGCGTGTGAAGCGAATGCTCTACCGCTGAGCTACGCGTCCATCCGGCCTGTCAAGGCGTGCGGTGAGGGGCGGGTATCTAGCGGCTGGCCCGCCCCGGTGCAAGCCATTTTTCGGGGCTATCCCGGTTTTTTCACAGCCAGGGCGGTGACGGCGGCCTCCAGCGCCTCGAAATGGTCGATCAGGATGTCGCCGCCCAGGTCGGCGGGGGCTAGGGCTGTGTAGCCAAAGCTGACCGTGATCACCGGCACCCCGGCATTGCGGGCGGTGGCGACGTCGGTTTCGCTATCCCCCACCAGCATCATGTGCGCTGGGTTGCCCCCGGCTTCGGTGACGGCCATGATCAGGTGGCCGGGGTCAGGCTTTTTCGCGGGCGGGCTGTCGGCGCCGATGATCGACTGAAAAAAGCGCGACAGGTTCAGGGCCTCCAGCAGCTGGACCGACAGGCCGGTCGGCTTGTTGGTACAAACGCACAGACGCGCCCCAAGCGCGATCAGCCGCTCAAGGGCCGCCTCGATGCCCGGATAGGGGCGGCTTTCGTCGGCGATGCGCTCGGCATAGCGAGCAAGAAAGGCCTGAAACAGGGCATCGTGGTCGGCAGGATCGAGGGTGAGCCCGTGGGTGTCCATGGCCTTTTGGATCAGAGCCCGCGCCCCATGACCAATCAGGCTGCGGGCGGCGCTGAGCGGCAGGGGGGCAAGGCCGCGCAAAGCCAGCAGATCATTGAGCGTGCCC
>JBKBWB010000201.1:0-4219 GCA_046289215.1 Asticcacaulis sp.
CGCTGTGGTCTGCGGTGAGCCTCAGTGTGGCTGTGGCCCTGGGGTACGAGGTGTTTCAGCGTCTTCTGGACGGTGCCCGCGAGATGGATCAGCACTTCCTGCTGGCCCCGATGGACCAAAGTGCGCCGGTGCTTTTAGCCCTGGCACAGTATCATAACCGGGTCTTGCGCGATCGTCCGGCCCGTGCAGTCATCCCTTATGTCCACCGCCTGCGCCGTCTGGCGGCGTTCTTGCAACAGCTGGAAATGGAGTCGAACGGCAAGGCTGTATCCCCCGAAGGGCAACCGATTTCCCTTCCGACTTGCCCGGTTGTCTTCGGTGATGAAGGCACGAATACTCAGCATGCCTTCTTCCAGATGCTGCATCAGAGCCGTGATGTGGTGCCGGTCGAATTCATTGCCGCAGTCCGTAATCCCGAAGCCACAAAGGACATGCAGCACAAGCTGCTCGCGAATATGATCGCCCAAAGCGAAGCCTTTATGACTGGCAAAAGCCTGGAAACCGCTGAAGCGGAACTGGCGGCCCAGGGCGTTTCTGCCGATAAGATCGCCGTCTTGGCCCCGCAAAAAGTTTGCCCGGGAAACAAACCGTCGACGGTCCTGTTGCTCGACGCCTTGACCCCGGAAAGTCTCGGGGCCCTTTTGGCGCTCTATGAGCACAAGACGTTTGTAGAGGGCATCCTTTACGGCATCAACAGCTTCGATCAGTGGGGCGTTGAACTGGGCAAGACCCTGGCCAACGAAGTCCTGAAGGCATTGGAGGGACAAACCCAAAAGGCCTATGACCCCTCCAGTGCGGACCTGATTGCCCGCTGCCGGGCCGACTGACCCTGCCTTAAGCCGGCATCAGGGGGTCTTTCGCGGGTTGCTCAAAGACATTCACCGGGGATAAGTCGGTGGCGATGTTGATGTCCATCAGCGTCGCCAACCGCTTTCGAGCACGGCTGACGCGGCTCTTTATCGTACCAACGGCGCAGCCACAGATTTCCGCAGCCTCCTCATAGGACAGTTCTGAGGCCCCGATCAGAGTCAGAGCCTCGCGCTGGTCTGGCGGTAATTGAGCGAAGGCGGTCTGGAAGGCTTGGAGTTCAATCGCGCCGGTTTGTTCAGGACGAACACTGAGCATCGCGGCGTGGCGTCCCTCTATATCTTCGACTTCCCGGCGGGTTTTACGCAGTGTCGTATAATATTGATTGCGCAAAATTGTAAACAACCAAGCACGAAGGTTGGTGCCCTCTTTGAATTTGGCCTCGTTTTTAAGTGCTTTAAGGACAGTTTCCTGCACCAGATCATCAGCTGCTGAGCGATTTTGAACTAAGGAGCGGGCAAAGGCTCGAAGGCCGGGTAATTGCTCAATCAAGCTATTTCGAAAGGCTCTTGAACTGGTTTCGTGGGTCGAGGTCATGTCGGCTTGCCCCCTGACTCATGCTCAGTCTCGCCTTTCTCTGCCTCAAGGGCGGATAAGAGCTGGAGTAAAGCTTCCGGAAGGGGCTCATGGACCACATTCGAAAAAAGGTCCGAGAGGTGTTTGGTCAAGACCTCCACGGAGCGGCCTAATCCATCGACTTCTGACGGTCCAGTCGGTATCGAGACACGATTGCTCACGCGCCTGCCCTTTTTGCGCCATTCCGTGAAGTTGTCTCCGGTTTGACAGACCCGAGACATCTAAGTGGACTCATCTCGAACTAACGCCTTGAAGGACTATTAGTTCCACAGGTCACAAAAAAAGCCTTAAGCGGTGACAGTCGTGACAGGTTGGGCAAACAATAGAGCTTGGCTGATCGCCGCGCGCACAACATCCGGACGGAACGGCTTTGTGATCAAAAAAGCCGGCTCAGGTCGCTCACCCGTCAGCAAACGTTCTGGGAACGCCGTGACAAAGATTACGGGTATACTGGCATCGCGTATAATATCCGAGACAGCATCGATACCAGATGATCCATCCGCGAGTTGAATATCTGCGAGGATGAGGTCCGGTCGTTCTGATCGGGCCTTACTGACTGCATCACTAGCCGTGCGTGCCTGTCCTACGACCACATGACCCAGCCCGGACACGATGTCACAGAGATCGAGAGCAATTATGGTTTCGTCCTCAATGATCAAGATGCGCGCTGCGTGCTGTTTGGCGATTTCTTCCAAGGCGCGTGCCACTAGGCTTTCACTTTCAGACAAACTAATTCCAAGTATATCTGAGACTTCTCGGAGGCTGAAGCCTTCGAGGGTATTCAGTAGCAGAGCCTGTCGGTGAAGCGCGGGTAAAGCATTCAATCGAGCCTGAGGGGGGGTCATGACGTCGGTGGGCGTCTGACTAAGTGTGATGCGTCCTGCTTGTAAAAGGGTCTGACACAGGCGGTATAAGCTAATTCTTACATCATCCGCCTCCCCAATCTGGTCAGGGCGGGCAATCAGCGCTTCAAGAGTTGCGGCAACTAAAGCATCGCCATTGGACTGTGTTCCCGTCAGAGCGCGACAATAGCGTCGAAGAAAGGGAAGGTGAGGCAGCAAACGCGATGAAAGGGACATCTGGGCATCTCCGTACCAAGCAGATCTGACCCGAACCATGGTGACCGTGCGTGACGATCCGGTCAAACGGTGTTATGGATTTTTATTTGCTGCGCCCATTTTTTTGGGAACTTTTCGGGGCTAGTGCGACTTTTGTTGCAGGACGCCTTAATGAAAGAACTTATCTGTGAGCGGGCCCGGATCCTGGGCGCGTTTGTTGTGTCTTCCTCCACCCGATGCGGTAAGGAAACGATAGTGTCGACTGGATCTGAGGACAGTGTCGTGGGAATGGCTAACCCCTCCAGCGGGCAAGATATCTCACGTCCGACCGGCGGGACCGATCCTGCTGGAAATGCACCAGAGCTTCGTACATCGAAGGATATTCAGTTAGACGATCTTAGTGCGCGGGCTGCCGAGACCATACCGGGTCATACTCTTGAAAAGGACTTGCTAACTGAGGCCTTACGTCAGCACTACCAGTCCGTGTTAAGTGAGCCTTTGCCCGATAAGCTTCTCCAGCTCTTGGATGCATTTCCGGAGTCGGATTTTGAGGATCCTTGCTGAATGCAATTCATGCGTTTTGCAGACAGTTTTCGTACTCTTGGATTAAACACCGTTCGCGACCGGTTGCTGGCCATTTTGATCGTGGCACTACTACCGGCGGGCCTGCTCGCTTTTCAATCGGCTAGGGACATACTTGCCCGGAGAGAACGTCTCTTCGATCAGATCGTCATGGATCAGGCGATGACGGCAATTCAGGCAGAAACACGCGCTGTCGACTTAGCAAGGGGCATGCTGATTGCTATCAGTCCTAACGCTGTATCAGATCCGAAAAACTGTCCGGTAAACCTTGAGCAAATTCGAACAACCCTTCCGGATATTCTAAGTCTGGCTGTGTGGAACGAAGAGGGAGCGCAGATCTGTGGGTCTCCTCAGGTCACACGCCCGGTCTTGCTTTCGCAATCTTTCCCGGAACTTCTGGCCTTGATGCGAGATCGAAAAAGCACGATGGCCGGATATGTCTCGCGTAATTTCTCAGGATATCCGGTGGTGTTTGTCGCCGAGCCCCGTTTCGATGACCGAGGCCGATTAATCGGTGCATCCAGCCTCGGGTACTCGGTCGATGGGGTATTGCAGCGACTGGCAAAGGGGCAGCAGGGTTATGCCTTCAGTGTTGCACTGGTGGATTCGTCTGGCCTGATCGTTGCCCGAAAAGGAACCTTTGAAAATCAATCCCTGCCGTCGCGATCCTTGTTGCGGGCCAATATGGGGGCAGAAGCCCAGGGGTTTCGCGATCGAGATCATGCCTATGCCCTCGTTCCTTATCATCACCCTGATCTGTATGTTCTGGTCCACGCTGATCTACCGGATGGGCAATGGGGCGACCGTATCACGGCGGGGCTATCAGTTGCAGCGCCCGTTTTGATGATGATCCTTACTTTGGTGTTGGTCTGGGTTGCAACCGACTACCTACTTGTTAGGCCATTGGCAGCTGTGACCCGAACAGCGACGGCTTATGTGGCCCGCGAGCGACCTGCTCCAGTTCCTGAAATTGCGGCGGCCCCTGAAGAAATCCGTCGTCTCGATGAATCGCTGCGGACGATGGCAGATGTTTTGGTTGGTCGCGAACAGGTTCTGTCTCAGGCACTTGATGACGAAAAAGCATTGCTTCGTGAACTGCATCACCGCGTAAAAAACAATCTTCAGATGATTATTAG
>JBKBWB010000202.1:0-4209 GCA_046289215.1 Asticcacaulis sp.
TTCAGAACCGATTCGTCACGAGGCCGCCATGACTTCTCAGCCGCTTGCCAACCGCCATATCGCCGTCCTGATGGGCGGGCTGTCCGCCGAGCGCGAGGTCTCGCTGGTCAGCGGGACCGCCTGTGCCGACGCGCTGGAGCGGCTGGGCGCGCGGGTCAGCCGCATCGACGCCGGTCGCGATCTGGCAGCGGTGCTGACAGAGCTGAAGCCCGACGTCGTCTTTAATGCCCTGCACGGGGCCTGGGGCGAGGATGGCTGTGTTCAGGGGATCCTTGAGACCCTACAGATCCCCTATACCCATTCGGGTGTGCTGGCCTCGGCGCTGGCGATGGACAAGGCCAAGGCCAAGGCGGTGCTGGCAGCGGCGGGCGTGTCGGTCCCCGGTGGCGGACTTTATCCGCGCCACGATGTGGCCCGCGATCACGTCATGGCCCCGCCCTATGTGGTCAAGCCCAATGCCGAAGGGTCGAGCGTTGGCGTCTTTATGGTGTTCGAGGGGGCCAATGGCCCGCCACAAGACCTGGCGTCCGACAGCTGGACCTATGGCGAGATGGTCATGGTCGAGCCCTATGTGGCCGGTCAGGAGCTGGCCGTGGCGGTGCTGGGCGAGGCAAGCGGTCCCCGGGCGCTGGCGGTGACCGATATTGTCGCGGCCACGGGCTTTTATGACTATGAGGCCAAGTACGGCGAGGGCGGCTCTAAGCACATCCTGCCTGCCGATGTGCCGCCCGCCGTGGCCGAGGCCGCCATGCGCATGGCCGAGCGTGCCCATAGCGCTTTAGGTTGCCAGGGTCTTACCCGATCCGACTTTCGTTATGACAAAATTAAGGACGTTCTGGTTCTTCTGGAGGTCAACACTCAGCCCGGCATGACCCCGACGTCGCTCGCCCCCGAGCAGGCGGCCCACGTGGGAATCGGGTTCGAGGCCTTGGTCTTGTGGATCGTGGAGAACGCAGCATGCCCGCGGTAGTGCGGGGCGGAAGACGACAGGATTCCGCTCAAGCCAAAAAATCCGGACGCAGCGGAGCGTCCAGCAGCGGCGCACGTGGCCCAGACAACCGGGCGCGCACGGGGCATGGCGCGCCGGCTCAGGGTGGGTTTGTGTCTGGCGCACGGGCCTTTGGCGGCGTGCCGATGCCGTCGGAGCTGACGGCCTGGGTCGCTGTGGGTGGATTTGCGGTGCTGCTCGGGGCGTTTGTTCTGACGGGCGGGCGCGGTGAGGCTATTGGTCAAGCGGTCGTGGCCGGGATGGACCGTCAGCTGGCGGGTCTGGGCTTCAAGCTGGAAAATGCCCGCCTTGTGGGCGTCTCATCTGAAGCGGCCAAGGATGTGCGCGCGGCCTTGGCCCTGCATAAGGATCAGCCGCTGGCGCTGATGGACCTCAAGGCTCTGAAAGAGCGGGTTGAGACGGTCGGCTGGGTCGCTGAGGCCCGCGTGATCCGGCAATTGCCTGATACGCTGGTGATCGAAGTAACCGAGCGCGAGCGTTTGGCCGTGTGGCAGTCACGCGGCGTCACCCAGGTGATCGACGCCAAGGGCCAGCCGATCCCGGAGGCCGATGCCCGTCAATTTGTGCGCCTGCCGCTGATCGTCGGCGAGGGGGCCAATGAAGTCGCGCATGAAATCCTGCCGCTCTTGCGCGCGCGGCCGCGCCTCTATGCCCGGCTCGAAGCGCTGGTGCGGGTTGATCAGCGCCGCTGGGACATCCGGCTAAAGGACGGCAGCCTGATCCATCTTCCGGCTCTGGACGAGGATTCGGCGCTGTTGCAACTCGATACCATCGACCAGACCCAGCGCCTGCTGGAACTGGGCTTTGCCAGTATCGACCTGCGCAATCCCGAAGCCATCTATGTCCAGCCCAAGCCACGCAGTCTGGATACGATCCTGGCGGCCCGCCCGCCTGGGGCTCCGGCCTGATCTTATTTCTGGTGTTTTTTGTTCTGAATGTCTGTTTCCTCTGGAAAGTCCTGAATGTCACGGTTTGAAGATCGCAAACAGGCCAAGGAGGCGCTCTCCGGGATGAGCGCCGGGGTGGCCGTGGCCGCGTCCCTCGATCTTGGAGCCTCCAAGATCAGCTGTTTTATTATGAAGGCGGATGGGATCCGCAAAACTGACCGCACGGTGCGGGTGGCCGGGGTTGGCTATGTCCAGTCACGCGGCATCAAGGGCGGCGCTATTGTTGATATGGACGCCGCTGCGGAAGCGATTGCCCAGGCGGTCGAGCGGGCCGAAGCCATGGCCGGGGTTTCGATCCCGGGGGTCAATGTCGCCACTGCCACAGGCCAGATGGCCTGTCACCGCGTCAGCACCCAGATTTCGCTGGGGGCCAAGCCGATTTCCGATGCGGACCTGTCGCGTGCCATTGCCTCGGCCTTGACCCAGGTTCGTTATCCCAACCGTTGGGCGATTCACCTGTTGCCCGTGGCCTGGGCCGTGGATGGCCAGCCGGGGATCCGCGATCCGCGCAACATGTTTGGCCGGGTGCTCGGGCTGGAACTGTTGGTGGTCAGCATGTCCGCCGGGGGCTTTCAGACCCTGGCCCAGTGCGTCGGTCAGGCGCATCTGGAGCTTCAGGGGGTGACCGCTGCGCCGTTTGCCTCGGCCCTGTCAGCGCTCGAAGACGACGAAATGGATCTCGGGGCGATCTGCATCGACATGGGCGGCGGCTCGACCTCGGCGGCGGTGTTTGCCGGGGGCGGCCTTGTGCATATCGACTGTCTGCATGTAGGAGGCGGCCATGTGACGGCAGATATCGCCAGGGGCCTGTCCACCACCCTGGCCGGGGCTGAGCGGATCAAGACCCTGCACGGGTCGGCCATTGCCTCGTCCAACGAAGACCGCGAAATGATCGAAGCCCCGCCGCGCGGGGATGAGCCCGGGGCCGGGCCGGTCGTCTTCCCGCGCTCCATGCTCAAGGGCGTGATCGCCCCACGCGTCGAGGAAACCCTGGAACTGCTGCGTGAGCGCCTTAAGGCGTCGGGTGCGCCGATCGAGCCTGGGGCCGGGATCGTGCTGACGGGCGGCGCCAGCCAACTGGCCGGGGTGCGCGAAGTGGCCGTGCGGGTGTTTGACCGTCCCGTGCGTCTGGGGCGTCCGCGCCGGGCGCCGCACCTGGCCGACGCGGCGGCGGGTCCGGCCTTCTGTACCGCGTCGGGGGTTTTGCTGCGCACCGCCTATGGTCCGCGCGATGTGGTGCCGTCGCGTAAACTGATGAGCGGCCGCCTCAGCCCCCGCGATGCGCCCCAGGCGGATCAGGGGGGGCTAGTCACCCGAACCCTCAGCTGGTTGCGCGAAAACCTCTGAGGATCCCAGTCCTGTGGGCCGGTCTGTTTACAGATCTGCGCGACGCACTTGTGGAAAAGCCGGGCCTCTGACGCGAAATCGTTAATTTTTGTTTGCCAAAGGCTGGGGAATCTTCCGACTCATAGTAGCCAGTAACCAATCGTTAAGGGTCTTGGTTATCTGATTTACCTTGTCTTAAGGGGTGGTGCGGTGGTCGCGCGCTCCGGGTCGGGGTTCGAGAGGTCGGTCGAGAAATGGCTATTCATCTTTCCGCGCCGCGGGCAACGGAGCTAAAGCCCCGCATCGTCGTGTTCGGTGTTGGTGGTGCCGGTGGCAACGCCGTGAACAACATGATTGAAGCCGGGCTGGAGGGCGTCGAGTTTGTCGTCGCCAACACCGATGCCCAGCAGCTTCAGTTTTCAAAGACCGAGCGCCGCATCCAGCTGGGCGTCTCGATCACCCAGGGCCTCGGGGCCGGGGCGCATCCCGAAGTCGGGATGACGGCCGCTGAGGAGTCGCACTCCGAAATCGCCGAACACCTCGAGGGCGCGCACATGGTCTTTATCACCGCCGGTATGGGCGGGGGGACCGGGACCGGGGCCGCGCCGGTGATCGCCCGCTGTGCCCGTGAACGCGGGATCCTGACGGTCGGCGTCGTGACCAAGCCGTTCTCATTCGAGGGCCGTCACCGCATGCGTCTGGCCGACAGCGGCATCAGCGAGCTGCAACGCTACGTCGATACCCTGATCGTGATCCCCAACCAGAACCTGTTCCGTCTGGCCAATGAGCGGACCACCTTTGCCGAGGCCTTCGGCATGGCCGACCAGGTCCTGCATTCGGGCGTGCGCTCTATCACCGACCTGATGGTGCTGCCGGGCCTGATCAACCTCGACTTTGCCGACGTGCGCGCCGTGATGTCCGATATGG
>JBKBWB010000203.1:0-4150 GCA_046289215.1 Asticcacaulis sp.
TGCGGCGTAACTGGTGCCGGCTCTGCGGGTGTAGGAGCCGGATCTGGAATAGGGGCCATGGTCCCCGGCGCTTGGCCGGGCTCAGCCCCCGGCGCGGCCGGCTCGCCGTTCAAAAGCTCACCAATCGGGTCCGTTGTCTCTGGAACAAGCGGCACGGGTCCGGCCGGTATGGCCCCGACCTTGAGACGCGGCAGGGTGCTTTCCATAAACATCTTCCAGATCGCCGCCGGGGTCCCCCCGCCGGTCACCTTGCGCATGACCGTGTTGTCGTCACGCCCGACCCAAACCGCCGTGACAAAGCCGCCGGTATAACCGACGAACCAGGCATCGCGATAATCGCTGGTCGTACCGGTCTTACCCGCCAGATCATATCCATCAATCCGCACGCCGGTTCCGGTCCCGCTGGTGATAACCGATCGCATCATCTGGTTCATATAGCTGAGCGACGGGTTGCTCACGACCTGAAGCCGCTTCCCGTCTTCGCGTTCTCGATATTGGTAGAGGACCTTTCCCTTGGCCGTGCGAATACGGGTAATCCCGTGCGCCGTAGCGCGGAAACCGCCATTGGCGAACGGGGTATAGGACTGCGCCATCTCAAGGGCATTCACTTCGACAGCCCCCAGGGCCATCGACGGATCAGTGCCAACCCGAGAGACAATCCCCATACGCTTGGCGGCCCCAGCCACATTCACGCGGCCCACATCGTTCGCCACCCGCGCGGCCACCGTATTCAGCGACTTCGCCAGGGCCGTTTCCAAGGTGACTGGACCGAGGAACTCGTTGGTATAGTTCTTGGGCGACCATTCACCGATGCTGTATTCTTCATCAACGGTCATGGTCGAGGGCGTCATACCTGCTTCCATAGCGGCCAGATAGACAAACGGCTTGAAAGCCGAACCGGCCTGACGCTTGGCTTCAATGGCCCGGTTAAATTCGCTCTTGGCATAGTTCACACCGCCGATGAGCGCCCGCACTCGACCTTCGCCGTCCACAGCGACCAGCGCCGCCTGCTCGACTTTCTTGTGGACATCGCGCTCCATGATCTTTTGAACGGCCCGCTCGGCTGAGGTCTGGATCGACAGATCGAGCGTGGTCTCGATGATCAGGTCTTCGACGGGTTCCCCGACAAGCGTGCGAACCTGGCTATCCAGCCAGTCGACAAAATACATGGCGTGGGACGTGGCCAGCGTGCGGGTCACGCGCACCGGCGTACGCACGGCTTCGGCACGCTGTTCTTCGGTAATGACCCGTGCCTCGACCATTTCGTTGAGCACGATATTGGCCCGGCGCTGGGCGCGCTCTTGATTGGACAAGGGGCTGTATTGAGACGGCCCCTTCATCAGTCCAGCCAAAAGCGCGGCCTCACCAATAGTCAGCTCACTGGTTTGCTTATTGAAGTAGCGCTGGGATGCGGCCTCAATGCCATAGGCCCCGGCCCCGAAGTAAACCCGGTTGAGATAAAGCGCCAAGATCTGCTTCTTGGTGAACTTCATCTCCAGCCACACCGCCAGAATTAGCTCCTGAATCTTGCGCTTCATGGTCTGGTCGTGAGACAGGAACAGGTTACGGGCGAGCTGCTGGGTTATGGTCGAGCCCCCCGCCAGATTGGAGCCCTTTTCCTTTTTCAGGTTGCGAACCAATGCACGGGCCATACCAAACGGATCGAAGCCTGGATGGTGATAAAACCGACGATCCTCAATGGCGATAAAGGCCGCCGGGACGTGCGCCGGAAGCTGATCGATCTCGACCGGCGGGGCGAACTGGCTGCCGCGCACCGCAATCAGGGCACCGGATCGATCCAGATAGGTCACGGTGGGCTGGCGCTGGACATCATAGATCTTGCTGGTATCGGGCAGGCCGATCGCAAAAATGCCCAGAAACCCAACAACAAAAATTAGACCCCAGATCGCTACGACCGCGAGCCAGTAGAAAATCCGTTTGAAATCGAACGCCATTGGCCGGCCCTGAGTCATGGTCGGTCTGAACTCCGCAAGAGCCGCCCCCCGGCCCGTCGAACGTTTTCTTTACCCTAACTCAGACGCCGACGCCATGCCTTCTGCGGAGGGCAACTTAGACTCCGTGCGGACACCCCATTGGAGCGGTACTGTCCTTGGCATGCCGTTCACCGCCAAAACGCGCCCAAACCTTTTCATGCCCCATGTAGGCAAAGGTCTGGACAAAGGGCTCGATCAGACCGATGGCCAGGGCCGCCTTCCAATTCCCGGTAATGGCGTAAGTGACCGTCACAGCCACACACAGGTGCATGACCGCATAGGTCCCGGTTTTCAGCGTTGTGCGCATGGCTCGTCTCCTTCCTGATTTCAAGGACAGAATGGATCAAAGGTTGGACTTATACAATTTTTATTTTGTATAGATTTTATCTATCAAAGATGCTTGCGGAACCACTCCAGCAAGCTCGCCCATGCGTTTTGAGCCGCCTCCGCACTGTAGGCGTTTCGATAATCCGCATGGAAACCGTGACCGGCGTTCTCGTAAATCACGATGTGGCTGGCCGAGCGGCTTTTAGCCAGCGCGTCTTTCATTTCCGCCACATCAGTGAGGGGAATCCCGTTGTCCTTCTCGGCATACAGCCCAAGGACCGGACGCTTCAGCGCAGGCGCCACATCCAGAGGCCAGGAGCGGGTTTCGTCGCCCAGGAACGTCCCTTCCTTAGGTTTTTTGAGGCGGCCATACCAAGCGACACCGGCCTTAAAGGCTGGATTTTCGGCAACTGCCATCCAGACCGTCGCCCCGCCCCAGCAAAAGCCGGTAATACCTATGCGGTTCATATCTGCAAACCGATTGAGTCCGCCCAATGCCCCTTTGCCTTGGCCCACGTCGGGATTGGTTTTCAACCAGTCCAATGTGGCTTGCAGATCGCTGCTAACTTGGGCGTGGGTCGCTGTGGTCACGATTTTGCGGATTTCTTCAAAGTCCGTAAGCGCGGCCGGATTACCGGCTCGGACAAAGAAATCGGGGGCAATCGCCACATAACCCGCCTTGGCCAGGCGGCGGCATA
The DNA here is from genome assembly GCA_046289215.1 of Asticcacaulis sp. Taxonomy (GTDB): domain Bacteria; phylum Pseudomonadota; class Alphaproteobacteria; order Caulobacterales; family Caulobacteraceae; genus Asticcacaulis. Next base: position 3,020 of record JBKBWB010000203.1, read on the forward strand.
CATCACGAATGTATTCATGCAGGCCAAACACTTCGCTGACCACGATAACCACAGGCAAGCGGCGCGCCCGCGCAGGCATGGCGATATAGGCGGGCAACTGAACACCCTTGGCCGGGATCGTGACGGCCCGGGCCAGTAGGCCATCGGTATCCGTCGTAATCGTCTGCGCGCGCAAAGGACCAGCCCCGAGGGCGTATCCGGCAAACAAAAGGCCCGCCAGTCCCCGTCGGCTGAGGTGAAAGTCTTCAGACTCTGAACCTTCCGGACGCGTCAGATGCATCATGATGAACCCCCGTGCTTTTTCAGGGCCTTAAACGCTGTCGGCCTTGAACCGGTTAACAAGTTAACATGCTTGTACGATAACGCGCAAAGCTTGGACTTAGATTCGGATCCATAATCGCTGGGTTACGGCCTAAAACCCTTCAGAGGATGGGGATGTTCCCCTTGCATGACCGGTGCAATATCCCATATCGACGTCACAGACAGGTCCGGCGAAAGGGCCGCCTGAAACCCTTCGGTTCAACATGGGGGTGGACAAGCACGGTGCTTTTGTGAAAGGCCGTCCGGACATCCGCCAAATTGGAGCTAACTAGAGTTCATGAGCAAGATTATCGGCATCGACCTCGGCACGACCAACTCCTGCGTCGCTGTCATGGATGGCAAGGCCCCCAAGGTAATTGAGAACGCCGAAGGCGCGCGCACGACGCCCTCCGTCGTCGCCTTGATGGACGATGGCGAGCGCCTGGTTGGCCAGCCCGCCAAGCGTCAGGCCGTGACCAACCCGTCCAACACCTTCTTTGCCATCAAGCGCCTGATTGGCCGCACCTTTGATGACCCGATGGTGCAGAAGGACAAGGGCCTGGCCCCGTTCGAAATCATCAAGGGTCCGAATGGCGACGCTTGGGTCCGCGCTCACGGCAAGGACTACTCGCCGCAGCAGATCTCGGCCTTTACCCTTATGAAAATGAAGGAAGCCGCCGAAGCCTATTTGGGTGAAAAGGTCGATAAGGCCGTGATCACCGTCCCGGCTTACTTTAACGATGCCCAGCGCCAGGCCACCAAGGACGCGGGCAAAATCGCCGGTCTCGAAGTCCTGCGTATCATCAACGAGCCGACGGCTGCGGCACTCGC
>JBKBWB010000001.1:0-35451 GCA_046289215.1 Asticcacaulis sp.
CTGCGTCCCGTTGGGTTCAAGTACCGGTCCAAGCGTCCGGAAGCCGCCTGGCGTAACGGATGGGACTGGGCGCTGTTTGCCGGGGGCTTTATCCCGGCGCTGGTGTTCGGTGTGGCTGTTGGCAATGTGTTGTCCGGCGCGCCCTTTTCCTTCGACAGTGACCTGCGCATGACCTGGGGGGCCGGGACCTTTGATGGGCTTCTGGCTCTGTTCACGCCCTTTACGCTGCTGGCCGGGGTCGTGTCCGTGGCGATGCTGAGCCTTCAGGGCGCAGCCTGGCTGTCGATGAAGCTCGAACACGGGGATATGCACACCCGTGCCCGGCGTCTGGGCCAGATCGCGGCGCTGGTGACGATGGTCGGCTATGCCGGGGGCTATCTGTTCCTGCGGTATGGCGGGCTTGGGTTCGAGGTGGTCGGGGCTGTGGATCCGGCCGGGGCCTCTAACCCGCTCAAGGCCACCGTGGTGCCTGCGGCCGGGGCCTGGCTGAAAAACTACAGCCTTTATCCCTGGATGTGGGCGGCGCCTGCACTCGGGTTCGGGGGCGCGCTTCTGGCGCTGCTGGCTCTGACGTTCAAGGTCGACGGGCTGGCCTTTGCCGGGTCAAGCCTGACAGTGACCGGGATCATCGCCAGTGTCGGGGCCTCGATGTTCCCGATCATCCTGCCCAGCACGACGAATGCCAATTCCAGCCTTCTGGTCTGGACGGCCTCCAGCTCGGAACTGACGCTCAAGATCATGCTAGTCGTGACGCTGATCTTCTTGCCGCTGGTGCTGCTCTATACCGGTTGGGTCTATAAGGTTTTGTTTGGTCGCATCAGCACCGAACAGGTCCGCACCCAGTCTGATCTCTACTAAGTCGCCAAACCAAAGGAGCCTGAAACATGTGGTATTTTGCCTGGATCCTCGGGGTTGGCCTGGCGGTCAGCCTTGGTATTCTCAACGGGATGTGGTTTGAAATGAACCACGGGGCCGATGAGCCGGTAGATAATCCTGAAGGCTGACGGTTGCTTGGCCGGCCTTAGTGGTCAGCCAACGCAATTGCGCCAAGCAATCCAGCCCGGTCACCAAGTGTGGCCGGGCTGATGATTTTAGAAATAGACTCAAGGCTGCGCGCGGGCGCAAGATAGCCCTTGAGATGCTCAAAAGTTGAAGCTCGCGCGGCCTTGAGTACAGCAGGATGTAATCCTACTCCACCCCCAACGCGTATGCTGCGCACCGCAAGGGTCAGCAACAGATTGGAGAAAAGCTGACCCAGATAATAACCTGTCAAATCCCAAACGGGATGGTCAGCTGCCAGGGCCTCTCCGGGCTGGCCCGTCCGCGCCGCGATTGCCGGACCACAGGCGAGCCCTTCGAGGCAATCTCCATGAAAAGGGCAATGTCCCTGATATGGATCGTCTGGGTGGCGTTGAACCCGGATATGGCCCGCTTCCGGGTGCATTAATCCGTGGACCGGACGACCATGAATCAAAAGGCCGACGCCAATTCCAGTCCCGACGGTGACATAGGCCAAACTGTCGGAGTCTGCCTCAGGGTCCCAACGCGCTTCCCCTAAGGCTGCGCCATTAACGTCCGTATCCAAAGCAATGTGAAGCGACGGACGTTCTGCAAGGATGGCGGAAACCAAATCAAAACCGCTCCATCCCGGCTTGGGCGTATCATAAAAACGGCCATAGTCCGGAGTGCCGGGAGTCACCCCAATGGGCCCAAAACTGGCTATACCCAGGCGTTCAGCCTTACCAAAGCGCTGTTCGAGCGTCTCAAGCGCGCGTAGTGCAGCGGTTACCGTGGCTTGGGGCTCCGTCGTGGGGATCACGATGGGCTGACCCAGAATATCGCGTGATTGTGCATCACTTAGGGCGACTACGACCTTTGTACCGCCAAGTTCCAGTCCGGCTAGACGCATCGTCAGGATTTCCTCAGGGAGCAGGGCTAATCGTAGCAGGCTCCAGAGTCCAGATCAGCCCGTAAGGGGCAATCTGGTTGGTCTCAGGGACATGAGCCTGTCCGGTCAGAATGCGACCAGTTATGGATACAGGCCGCGGTTTATCGCTGAAATTAGCCGTGCAGACAAAGGTCTCTCCGGTAACGAGCGGCCGTCTCAGGATCAAAATAGCTGGATCAGAGCTCGGTTTCACAACCTGTCCTACGTCAAAAGCGAGGCCATTTAGAATGCGAGCATATTCACTCAGGCCTTTGAAAATAATGGCTTCGGTACTTTGCACATCGTGTCGCTTTTCGGCCTTTTGCCAATCCATGCTCGGTCGATGAAGCCAGCGGATTTCATCACGCCGATCCGGATCGTCTAAAAAGCCATAGTCATTCTCTAGGGCGATCTCATCGCCCATATAAAGTAAGGGAATGCCTTCTTGAGCATAGGTCACGCCGTACATGAGTAACAAACGTTGTGGCATCATGGGATCGTTATGCCCGCCACATAAACTGGCAGCCATGCCGCAGCCAGAAGCCGGAAAGCCTGGGGGGGCCTGAAACGTCATGCCCTTGGCGAAGCTAGAGTCCTTGCCGGCAAAGAAGTCTGACCAGCCCTTAAGACGGTCATGCGAGGCCAGATCTGAAAGGGCAAGCCAGATTATGTCATCATGGCAACGAACATAATTGAGCCACTGTCCGTGGTCGGGTTTGGTCGCCGCCGCATTCAGGGTTTGGGCGAGAAGATCCGTGGACTGATCGGCTATAGCTCCCCATAGAGCCGTCATCACGCTGTTATTATAAGCCAGATCACACTCGGGTGCCTCAGGGACACCAAAGAACGGCAGAACCGCTTCTTGAGACTCTATCGCTTCAGCGAGCAAAATCGTTTGTGGCGCTACGGCGTTGATAAGTATCCGCATGGCCTGGATAATCAGATGCGTTTCGGGGCGATTACGACACGCTGTTCCCGGTTGCTTCCAAAGGAAAGGCGTTGAGTCCAAGCGAAAGCCGTCAACGCCAATATTGGCTAAAAATAACAAGCAATCCAACATTTCCACAAAGACGCGGGGGTTGGCATAATTCAAATCCCACTGGAAAGGGTAAAAAGTCGTCCACACCCAGCCTTTGGCCTCTGGGATAAACGTAAAGTTTCCCGGAGCTGTTTCAGGGAACACGTCCTGAAGGTGGGCCTCCCATGATTCAAATTCGGCTGAGGTCTGAATAACGTGATAAAAGTCAGCAAAATATGGATCTCCGGCAAGCATAGCCTGAGCCCATCGGTGTTCGCGTGCCGTATGATTACAAACCATATCAATGATCAAGGCCATATCTCGGTCGTGCACGGCTTCAGCGAATTTACTCAAGTCATCGAGTGATCCCAATCTTGGATCGACATCGCGATAATCAGCAACGGCAAAACCACCATCTGAGTCCCCTTCGCGGGGCTTTAGCAAAGGCAGAGGGTGAACAATGCCAACATTCAAAGATTTCAGATAATCCAGATGCGTGACAGCACCCGCAATATTGCCGCCAAACCGGTCGATATAGGTGCAATAGGCTGGACGGCCAGGGCGTAGTGCACTTGGAACAGTCCCGGATAAAGCTTCATCTCGCAATTTGAGCGCAATTGGCCGTGTTTCTTTTGCGGCTATGACGCGGGCATGCAAATCCGCCCATGCGCTGACCCAATTAGGATGATCCTCGTAAAGAGTTTTGAGTAAATTCTCGGACCTGGCGAGGGCATCGTTTACCCGTGCGGTTAAGGGTGTCTCTGAACACAAGGCCTGAGAAGATTGCGACAGGTTTGGTTCCTTATCGTTTAATCCTGCTGCAGACACGTGCATAACCAACCTCTTCGCCATGGAACAGGTCTCATGCTAGCTTATTATGAAAACGATTACAAGAATATGGGGAAATGGGGATAAGCCGACGAGCGCACGAATGGGATCTTTCAATATTTTTTATTCCATATAAACAATGATATAAAGTGTTCTTGGTTGTGGTGTCGCGCCCGTGTTTTTCTGCTCAGGGCCCGAAATAAGGAGCAAATTACGTAATTAACTTGTAAACGTTTGCAGCTGTGGCATATTGCGGTTCTGTGAGGTGGCTTTGACGGAGAGCGTCATAACGCTAACCCCACACGTAAGGGAGAACGAAGAAATGCTTCGTCGCTCTGTATCAAATGACAATCTGGCCAGGGATGACGTTAAATGATCGCCCGGCACAGGAGGAAACACAGATGACTCTCAAGACGTCGACGTCCAGCCTTGCTCTTCTGTCCGGCCTTATCCTTGCGCTCAGCACACCGGTTTTGGCAAAAGACACGAGTCAAAATTTTGATGAACCCGTGACCGAAGTGGTTGTTACGGGCGTTACTAAGGGCACGAATAAACTCAACACCTCGATTTCTGTAAGCTCCATTCAGATTGAGGAAATCCAGAAATTTGCTCCACGCTCGGCCGCAGAAATTTTCCGCAACATCCCAGGCATTCGCTCGGAATCGACCGGCGGTGAGGGGAATGCCAACATTGCCGTACGGGGCCTGCCAGTGGCAGCAGGCGGGGCTAAGTTTCTCCAGCTTCAGGAAGACGGTCTTCCGGTGCTCGAGTTCGGCGACATCGCGTTCGGAAATGCCGATATTTTCCTGAGAACAGATCTTGGCTTGGGTCGCGTTGAAGCGATCCGCGGCGGCACCGCTTCGACTTTGGCGTCAAACTCACCAGGCGGGATCATCAATATGATTTCCAAGACCGGTGGACAAAGCGGCGGTACGCTACAACTGACACAGGGTCTAGATTTTGGCCATTCGCGCGGTGATTTTGAGTTTGGCGGCGCGCTGAGCGATAAAATCGATTTTCACATCGGTGGCTTCTACCGTTCCGGTGAGGGCCCCCGTGATGCGGGCTACACTGCAAACCGTGGCGGTCAAATCAAAGCCAATTTGACCCGTAAATTCGACAATGGGTTCATCAGGGTTGGGGTTAAGTATCTGGATGACAAATCGATCGGCTATCTGCCGATGCCGATGGTGGTCAGCGGAACCAACAGTGATCCCAATTGGTCCTCGGCCCCGCGCCTTGATGCTAAGTCCGCAACCATTCATTCGGCCCTGTTCCTTCAGGACGCGGGTCTGAATGGTCAGAATAATCGCTCTGTGACAGATATCCGCGATGGCATGGCACCCAAGAGCCTTGTGTTTAATGGCGAGGCCAATTTCGATCTCGGCAATGGCTGGAGTCTGGTCGACAAATTTCGGATCGCTAAGACCGAAGCCAATTTCGCCTCTTTGTTCCCTGCTTCTGTAGGAACCGCTGGGAACATTCTGGCGGGCATAAACGGGGCTACAGGTGCCGGTGGGACGCGTCTGGTTGTAGCCAATGGGGCAGGGGCGGGTTCAGACTACACAGGTCTGGCCATGATCGTGCACACGTTCAATACGCGTCTCAATAGCCTGGATAACAGCGCCAACGATCTGAAATTAAGCAAGGCTTTTGATATGGATGGGTCCAAGGTCAATCTGACCTTTGGACTCTATAATTCTTCCCAGTCCATCGAAATGGACTGGATCTGGAATAGTTACGCTATGGAAGTGGCTGGCGATAATGCCCGCCTGCTGAATGTTTTTAACGGCAACACCAACCTGTCGCAAAACGGGCTTTATGCCTATGGCGTGCCGGTGTGGGGAAACTGCTGCACGCGAAACTATAATGTGCAGTATGACATCGTGGCACCGTATCTGTTTGCCAGTGCAGATTTTGGTCGCTTCAATGTCGAAGCGTCAGTTCGACGCGACAGCGGCGAGGCCAGTGGCAGCTATGCTGGGGCCGTGCAGATGCCGAACTTTGATGTGAATGGCGACGGGACGATACAATTCCCGGAACGTAGCGTGTCGTTCGTAAATTATGCGGGTGCAAAGCCGGTAAACTACGATTGGAGCTATACATCCTATTCGCTGGGTGGAACCTATCGTCATACTGACAATCTTTCGCTGTTTGCCCGCTATTCCAAGGGGGGCCGGGCGAATGCGGACCGGTTGCTGTTTGGTAAGGTCCGAGATGATGGATCGGTGGCAAAGCCGGATGCTGTTGATTTCGTGAAACAGTTCGAGGCCGGGGTAAAGTACCGCCAAGGAACACTTGCTCTTTATGTCACCGCCTTTGCTGCCGAGACAGAAGAGCAGAACTACGAGGCGACGACCCAGCGATTTATTGATCGTATCTATGAAGCCAAGGGTATCGAGCTTGAGGGTAGCTGGCGGATGGGCAACTTCCGTGTCAACGGCGGGGCAACCTATACCAAGGCCGAAATCACCAAGGATGCCTTGTCACCGGCTCAAGTGGGCAACCGCCCCCGTCGTCAGGCGGAGTGGGTTTATCAGCTCACCCCGACCTGGTCGGTGGACCGTTATAGCCTTGGGGCGAATTTCATCGGGACCACCGATGCCTACGCCTCAGATGATAATCAGCTGGTTATGCCGGGCTATATCCAGACCAATCTGTTTGCTGATTATAAGCTGACGGAGGCCCTGACCGTGTCTCTCAATGTGAACAATGCCTTTGATGTGTTGGGGATCACCGAAGTTGAAGAGGGATCGATCACAGCCAACACCACAAACTATGTGCGGGCGCGGGCGATAAACGGCCGGACCTCGACGGTATCGTTAAAGTACCGTTTTTGAGAGTGATGAGCTGGGCGGCCTTTAGGGGCCGCCTTTTTCAGTTTACCAACCCGGGGAAGACCGGGCATGGTTCGCGTAAGCGGACAGGGGGAGCCCCATGAGCGGGATCAAACCAGCCAATCTATTACTGATCACCGGCTTGACTTATCTGATGTTCTTGATGTTTGCCATGACCACAGATGCGGTCGGGGTGATCATTCCGGAGGTGGCACGCGAATATGGCTTGAGCAACACTCAGTCAGGCGCTTTTCATTATGCCACTATGGCCGGTATTGCCCTGGCCGGGATTGGTCTGGGATTTCTTGCTGATGTGCTGGGTCGTAAGTGGGCTATCATTTTCGGACTTATCTTATTTGCTTTGAGCTCATTTTTATTTGCTATAGGTGAAAGCTTCTTATTTTTCGCCGGACTATTGTTCATGTCCGGACTGGCCATCGGGATCTTTAAAACGGCGGCTCTGGCTTTGATCGGTGACATTGCCCAATCGACGGAAAGTCACACGCGGATCATGAATACCGTCGAAGGGTTTTTCGGGGTCGGCGCGATCCTGGGTCCGCTCGTCGTCACTCAGTTGTTGCTCAGCGGGGCATCGTGGAAGTGGCTCTATGTGATCGCCGGAGCCATGTGCACGCTACTGATTCTTATGGCGCTGCTGGTGCGGTACCCCGCACGCAAAGTTGCAGCCATTGAAACCCGCGTGACCTTCGCCGGGACGGTTGCCCTGCTGCGCAACCCCTATGCATTGGCCTTTTCCGCTCTCGCAATGCTCTATGTGGGCGTTGAGACGGCGATCTATGTCTGGATGCCAACCTTACTCAAGGGTTATGACGGGCCATTTGTTACCTTGGCGCTATACGCTCTGACTATTTTTTTCGTGCTGCGGGCAGCTGGGCGCTTTTTGGGCGCGCTGATGCTGGCGCACTTAAGTTGGACGATTGTACTAGCCGTATGTTCCGGAATTATATTGATTTGTTTTCTAGTGGCTCTGGTGGGGGGGCAAGGATATGCCGTCTTCAGTTTACCGCTCTCGGGCCTGTTTATGTCTGTGATGTATCCGACGATAAACTCGAAAGGGATTTCGTGTTTTCCAAAAGCACAGCATGGATCCGCTGGTGGGATCATTCTGTTCTTCACGGCTTTGAGTGCGGTGGTCTCGCCCTTAGCCATGGGGGCGGTTTCCGACGCCTTTGGTCATGCAAGCTATGGGTTTGTACTTGCAACCTGGTTATCCGCAATCCTGTTTGCGGCACTCATGTTCAATTTGTTGCGTGACCCTGCAAAGCAGCGCCTGTCTAATCAAGATCAGGAATATTGAGCGCGGTTCAGGATGAACTGCGTACGATCAAGCTGGCTGCGATGGTTGCCGAAGACGTCTTATCCCCGGCCATGCGCCGGAACAGTAACTCAACCATAGTTCTTGCCCCTTCGTTCAGATCCTGTCTGACAGTTGTGAGGGGCGGAGACAGATTGCGAGACATGGCCACGTCGTCAAAGCCGCAGACGGCCACATCTTCAGGGACAGATCGGCCCGCTTCGATGAGTGCCGTCATCATGGCCAAGGCAATAACATCAGAGGCTGCAAAAACAGCGTCAAACTTCCGACGGGAACTCACCAATGAACGCGCTGTCTCAATGGCGGCATCTGGCGTAAAATGGCAGTCGATGACGTTTTGAGCCGTTACAGAATGGCCTGAGGCGGCCAAGGCTTCACGGTATCCTTCCAGACGGGCCGTGACTTCTGGTACGCCTACGGGACCCAGAAACAGGATCTTCTTTCGCCCGCGAGAGATAAGATGCTCCGTAGCAAGATAACCGCCTTGGCGATTATCAACGCCCACAGTGCAATAGCTTTGATCTGGTAGCCGCTCGCCCCATACCACCATGGGGTCATATGAGCGGGCAAGCGTATTGAGCGCATCGTGCTGGTCGCTTTGCCCCAGAACAAGCATCGAATCAAACCGGTGTGATTGTACCAGGGTCTTCAACCAGCCCGGCTGAGGCGCGAGGGTCTTTGACATAAGGAGGTCATACCCCCTTCGAAAGACGGCTTCTGATAAATGCCCGATCAGCTCCAGTTGAAATGGATCCGTGACTTGCTGTTCCGTCTCATGTCCCATTGGCAATACAAGACCAATGGTGCGCGTGGACTGGAGACGAAGGTTTCTGGCCGCCTGATTAACGGCATAGCCATGTTCCTCAGCAATGGCGAGAATCCTCTGGCGCTGGGGCTCTGGCACAAGAGGGCTGCCGGACAGGGCACGCGACACCGAGGCCAGAGACACACCGGCCAGCTTGGCGATGTCGGCCATCTTGAGTCTGGTCGGACGAGCTGGGGACTTTACACGCATAACCTTCGCTTAGCCGATCCTGCACGCGCGTCAAGAAGATGACAATTTTTGTGAGATCGTTGTCTGGTTAAGTTGGGCTCAAGAGGTAGACCGCAAAGCCATGCCGCTTTTGAACAGGATATAAGCAGCGACTATAAAAATTATCATGGCAAACAATGTGTTAAGAAGTCGCTTGCTCTGACCAAGCTTCAAAGAGAGCCGGGTTCCAATCAGACCGCCCCCAAGACCGCCAACAATAAACAAACCAGCTATCGGCCAATCAACAAGTCCTGAAAAACTATAGTTCAGGGCGGTCGACAGGCCAAAAGTGCCCACGGCCAGGAGGGAGGTGCCCACAGCCTTGATCATGGGCATACGGGTGGCCAGCATCAGGGCAGGGACAATCAGAAACCCACCGCCTATTCCAAAAAACCCGGAAGCCAGTCCGGCGATTAGCGCCAGAGCTGCGGTTCGAATACAAATCGGGCGGGTTACCACCAAGGGGCCTGTCGGGACCGCCGTGACCGGGCGCAGCATAAAGACGCCCACGGCGATCATGATCAGCCCGAACAAAAACAGTAACATCTGTCCATCGACGGCCTTGCCGAGTGAGGACCCGAGAAGCGCGCCAACCGTCCCAAGGGCGGCAAACACCAGGGCACACGGCCAGACCACATTGCCCTTGCGCGCATGACCGAGGAAATTGGTATAGGCATTCACGGAAACAGCCAAGGCACCTGTGCCAATGGCCATGTGCGGGTTGCTGAGGCCGACCACATAGAGCAGCAAAGGGGTCGCAAGGATCGATCCCCCACCGCCAATCAGGCCAAGTGTAAAGCCGACCAGTCCGCCGCTGAACAGTGCGCTGAGGGTTGTGTAGCTATCCGGCATTGTATGCCATGCCAAAGGCGAGTGCGGCCCGGTTGCCTGAGGCGCAATAGGCCAGAACGGGTCCTTCGGCATGGGCAAGCAGGTCAGCGAGGGCGGCGGCCTGGGCCTCGGTCACAGCCCCCGACAGTACCGGCAGAAAGTGAAACGCCAGTCCCTGGGCCAGGGTGGCGGCCTTGACCGTGGTCATCAAGGGCTGGTCCGTCACTTCGTGGTCGGGGCGCATACAGACGATTGTCTTGTAACCCGCAGCGGCCAGGCCCGGGATATCCGCCGGCGCCAGTTGTGAGGCAACGTGAAACTGATCGCTAAGGGGGCGGATGGTCATGACGGGATCCTGCCTTGGAGGTCTTTATAAGCGGTTGAGTGGAACCTTAAGAAAGCGGCGGCCATCGGCGTCTGGCTCCGGCATATGTCCGGCCCCCATATTGACCTGAAGCGACGGCAGGATCAGGCGCGGCATATCGAGCGTCGCATCCCGGGCCGTGCGCAGGGCAACGAACGCGTCTTCTGTGACGCCGTCGTGCACATGGATATTGCCGTGGCGTTGGGCCGCGACGGTACTTTCCCAGCGGATCTCGCGGCCCTCCGGACCATAGTCGTGACACATGAACAGGCGGGTCGCGCCGGGCAGATCCAATATCCGCCGGATCGAGCGGTAAAGTTGACGCGCATCGCCGCCGGGAAAGTCAGCCCGGGCTGTGCCGCCATCGGGCATGAACAGCGTATCGCCCACAAAGGCGGCATCGCCAATGACATGGGTCATACAGGCCGGTGTATGGCCGGGCGTATGGAGCGCCCGGGCTTGGAGAGATCCTATCTGATAGGGCTCATCGTCCTGGAACAGGTGGTCAAACTGGCTGCCATCCCGTCGGAACCCATCGCCTTCGTTGAAAACGGCCCCGAAGGTGTCTTGGACTGTAGTAATGGACGCTCCGATCCCGATCCGGCCGCCAAGATGTGCCTGAAGATAGGGGGCCGCCGACAGGTGATCCGCATGGACATGGGTTTCTATGATCCATTCGACCGATAGACCCTCTGTCCGGATATAGTCGATGATCCGGTCCGCACTGTCATAGCGCGTTCGTCCCGCGGCGTAGTCCAGATCCAGAACGGAATCGATAATGGCACAAGCCCGTGGTGCGGGATCAGACACAACATAGCTGATGGTCCAGGTGTCAGGATCAAAAAAGGCCTGAACATGTGGAACAGGCGTTTCAGACAGCATGAGGTCATCCCAATCCAATGAAGCCCAACAGGGGCCAGACCATGATATTTTATATAATTAGAATGTTCTTATATAAATGCAAGAGGGGAGGGCGAGTTGAAACACAAGGGGGCGGGCCAAATGGTGTGTTGTTTCGTGACCGATTTGCCCGGATTTTGTCGTTTTTTGTGCGATTGTCACAATTGAAAGTTATGTTTGCATGCCATCTGGCCATCTCAGAGTTGAGAAGGGCCCACGATATGGCAAACGGGAGCCGTCAATGAAAACGAACATTATTGGACGCGTGTCGCTCGCTGTCTTTGTCGCCCTGAGCGCGGTCGCTACGCCGGCAACGGCAGAGCCCGCGCGTCACGTCATCATCATCGGTGTGGATGGTCTGAGCACCGATGGCGTACGCAAAGCAAAAATGCCGGTCTTGCGCGACATGATGGCCAAGGGCAGCACCAGCCTTTATGCGCGCGGTGTCATGCCGACTAGCAGCTCGTCTAACTGGGCGTCGATGATCAACGGGGCGGGGCCGGAACAGCATGGCGTGACCAATAATTACTGGCGGGTGGGCAAGTATAAGTTTCCCACAGCGGTCACCGGGTCGGGAAATTTCTTCCCGTCCTTGTTTCAGATCGTCACCGATCAACATCCGGAGTGGGAAGTCGGCGCAATCTATCATTGGGACGGGTTTGGTAATCTCTATGACCCGCGCTTTGTGGATTACAATGTGAATCCAAAGACAGAAGATGAAGCGGCAACTTTGGCGGCTGACTATATCCGTCAGAAGAAACCCAATCTGTTGTTCGTTCATCTCGATCACGTCGACCATGCGGGTCATGCCGACGGACATGGCACCCCCCATTATTATGAGGCCGTCGAAAAGGCTGACCGCCTGATCGGACAGATCCGTCAGGCCACGATCGAGGCGGGCATAGACAAGAATACCACGATCATTGTGACCTCGGACCACGGTGGCGTCGGCAAGGGTCATGGCGGCGAAAGCCTTGCAGAACTGGAGATCCCGTGGGTCGCCTATGGTCGCGCGGTCCGGGCCGGGCGCGATTTGGATCAGCCGATCAACACCTATGATACGCCGGCCACTGCGGCGAAACTTCTGGGGGTCAACATCCCTTATGCCTGGCTTGGACGCCCGGTGGCGCAGGCGCTGGAAGGTGAGCCAGAGCCGAACCTAACCTATTCGACCCATCGCCCAGCTCCAGCCAAGTGAGGCCAAGCGGGTCTGATTGCGGACCCGCTAGACCCAAAAAAATCCCTTCCGGCTTGATCCTGTGACGGGCCGGAAGGGAGCGAGGTGTGGTTGGGGATAGTGCGGACCCGGCGGTGAACCGCCGGATCCCGGTTCAACTGGCCTTAGTAGGTATAGGCCAGACGAAGAACGAAGGTGCGGCCCGGCTCCATATAGTCTTTCTGGTAGCTCGGGCTGCGACCCTTGGTGGTGTAGTAACGGTGACCGTCGAGGATGTTCTGAACATCGAAATCGACCACCAGGTTGCTGTTGACATTGTAGCGGGTGTGCAGGTCGAGGCTCTTATTCGGCTGGACCCACTTGTCGATCGCGTTGTCACGCAGATCTTCGACATAGGCACCTTGGTACTGATAGGCCAATTTGCCTTCAAAGCCGTACTTCTGATAGGTCAGAGCCGCATTATACAGCAGATCCGGTGCACCGACGAACGACATGGTTTCGTTCTTGCGGTAATCCAGACCAGACTTGGCTTCTGAGTTCTGCGAGGTGAGGTTAAATTCAACCCCAAACCCGTCGAACGGCGCACCAAGACCTTCGAATGACTTGATCAGGTTCAGCTCAACGCCGGTGATGGTGGCGTTTTCACCGTTCTTCGGCTGGGAGATGGTGATCGAGCCTTGCTTGGTGTCCGCTTCCACCGAGTTACCGTTGGTGAAGATGAAGTTGTCGATCGACTTGCGGAACACAGTCAGGCTGAGCATCGAGGTCCGGTCCGGATAGAATTCCGCCGACAGGTCCAGGTTGGTGGCCTTGGCCGGTTTCAGAACCGGGTTGCCGCGGCTGATGGCCACGATCTCATTGGTCCCTTTGTCGCGTGTGATGCTCTCACCGCGGCTGATGTTACCGTATTCCGGACGCGAGAAGCTGGTCCACAGGGCCCCACGGACCACAAAGCGGTCTTCCGGACGCCAGATGGCCGTGATGCTCGGCAGAACATTGGTGTAGTCACGCGCAGTCTTGCCAAAGCCGGTCTTGGTGCCATCTTCGACCCAAACGGTGGTTTCCACCTTGGTATGCTCAACCCGAGCCCCGGCGATGACTTCGACGTCGCCGGTCTTGATGTTGGCGAGGGCATAGGCCGCATAGATGCTTTCCTGACCCTTTTTATCGTCGCGCAGGTAGCGTTCGCGGCTATAGGTGGTCGGATTGGCTTTACGGGCCGCGTTGATCGCAGCTTCGACCTTATCGCGGCTCAGGATGGACCCGTAATAGTAACGTCCATCGAGGAAGTCTGTGACCTTGCGGTCCACCAGGCCCGACTTGTCGAGCGTCCCGGTGTTGACCAGGTCGCCGTCCCAGATCGGGGTGGAGTCGTATTCGCGCTCCGACTTCATGTATTTGAAGCCCGCCTTGACGAAATCCACCAGGCCGCCATCGAGGTCGTATTTGGCATCAAACCGAGCGGCCAGACGGGCATCGGTCTGTTCCGACTTGTCCATCCAGGCGCCGTCGAAGGGCAGATAGTCATCGCGGCGCTCCACATCGGCGGCAAAGCCGGCGATCTGGGGCAGGGGGAAGCGCGGGTCATAGGACGACCACAGCACGCCCGTGCCTTTGAACACGCTGGTCGGGCACGAAGCGGCCATGCTGCCGCCGCCGTTACAGTTGTAACCGACGCCGAAATTGCCGTCGCTGCCCTTGGAGCCTTTCGAATAGCTCAGGTCATAGGCCAGGCTGAGACGGTCAAAGGTCGAAGCGCCACCGGCGTTGATCGTCATCAGGTCGGAAACCTGATCCTGGGTCTCAAATGTGCGAGCGAATTGGAACGCTTTCGGGTTCCATACACCGGACTTACCGACCATGGACCACATCGACCCCTTGGTGGCGTCAGCGTCCGTGATGATCCCGTCCTTGTCCGCATCGACGATCTGGGCCGTGGTGTAGCCATAGACCCGGCCCTTTTTCGCATCATGACCGGTGATCATGGCGTCGGGCTGCAACAGGTTCTGGTCGGCGGCATTGACCTGAACCAGACGCGCCGAGTTGCGGCTGCGATAGTCCGTATAGTCGTTGCTGCCGGTCCGCTCGAATTTCGAGATCTGACCGCGCAGATAAAGCTGGGTCGCGTCCGAGCGCCAGTCGAGCGAGAAGTTCCCGCCGTAACGGATCTGTTCGCCGCGACGATAGTCGAGGTCGATCCCCGGCAGATACATCGAGCGACCATCAATGGCCTCGGTCGAATTGGCGCGCCAGCGGTAGGGTTCCCATTCCCCGTCGTTTTCCGTTTCTTCGTTCAGATACTGGCTCTTGCCGTAGTTGAACGAGCCATAGAACCCGAACTGCTGGGCGTCGCCGAACTTGGTGGCATAATCGAACTGGCCTTGATAGCCGTCAGCGTTCTCGTTCTGGGCGCGGGCCCGGTCGTTACGCTGCATCGACACGAAGGCGCGCATTGTCGTCGGCTTGTTGAAATCAAACGCCGTCGGGGTGACAAAGTTCACGGTGCCGCCGATGGCGTCGCCGTCCATGTCCGGGGTCAGGGTCTTGGACACCGAAATGGCCTTGAGGCCGTTCGGCGGCAGGACCGTCATCGACATTTTCCGCGATTCGGTGTCGGTCAGGGCGACGCGAACGCCGTTGATGGAATAGGCGTTGAAGGTCCCGGCGAGCCCGCGCACGGTGACATATTCGCCTTCGCCGGTTTCCTGGTTGACGACAACGTTCACGCCCGGAACACGGGCCAGAGCGTCGGCCACGTTGGCGTCGGGCAGCTTGCCCAGGTCATCCGCCGAAATCACATTGACGATGCCGTCGGCTTTTTTCTGGGCCTGGATGGCATTGGCGTTCGACAGGCGCTGACCCTTGACCACCACTTCGGTGACAGGTTCCGCGGCCGGGGCGGCGGTTTGGGCCTGAGCGGTTGCGCTCAGTCCCAGGGAAAGCAGGCTGGTGCCGGTCAGGGCCAGCAGCCGCAAAGACAAGGTCGGTCGGTTCATATCAGGCTCCTCAGGGCCGCTGGTCCCATCAGGACGCAGTCAGCCGTCCCGCCGGGCAGGTGCCGACGGGTTGACAGGGTGGGCCGCCGCAGGATCACGGTTGCCCGGGTGAGTATCGGGGCTGTTTCCCCCCCATCCGCGTTGACCTGTCGCCCCAGCCCCGGGATCGCAGACCATAAATTTCGCAAATGAGATGCTTTATTTTATATCTTTATCGCATGACGCTTTCTTGACGCACACCGTTATGACTCACAGCTTTTGTGCGCTGATGCACGGTGAACACATCCCGAAGACGGCCCTCGGCATCCACCATGCGCGCTTCGAGGGTTTCGGGCGTGACGTGCAGGGTGACATAGTGGTGGGCCCGGACCGTCTTGGCCGAGAACCAGGGTTTGTTGGGGGCAAAGTCTTCGAGATTGCCGCCGAGGCCGCCGACCTGAACATAGGTGGTGCCGTCGCTCAGATTGACCTTGCCATCCCGGATCGGCCAGCTGCGCTCGTAGCTATGAAGGTGGCCAAAGAACACCAGATCGATCTTGTGTTTGTCATAAAGCGGCTGGAAGTCGGCCTGGACATCGGTATCGCCCTCGCCACTTTTGCCTTTGAAGCTGTCGCCGTAATCATCGCTGTCCGACGTGCGGACGTCCTGGTGATGCATGGCGATTTTCCAGCGGGCCTTGGAGGCGCTGAGGGCGGCATCAAGCCAGGCCTTTTGGCGGGCGCGGAAGCCGGGGAATTCGCGTTCGCGGCGCTCAAGATTGGCATCCAGAACAAAGAATTCCACGTCGCCATAGACATGAGAGAAATAGGTCTCCCTGCCCTTGGACTCGGCCCCGGTCACCGCATCGCGCTTGAGATTTTGGCGGTGATAGTGGTGATACCAGTCCAGCTCTTCTTCGCCATTGCCCACGACGCCGAGGGTCGGAACTCGACCAAAGAAGGCCCCCATGCCGGTGAAGTATTCGTGGGTCCACTCAAAGCGTTTTGGGGTCGATCCACCGTCAGTCAGATCCCCCATGATCGCCAGCAGCGCGGGGCGCTCTTCCCACATCAGCTCGGACATGCGGTGATTGATGTGTGGGCGCGCTTCAGTATCGCCGGAGATCACCATCACAAACGGCCGACCGGGCAGGGGCGCGGTGCGGAAGCTGAGCAGGCCCGAGTCCAGCGACGCCGCCGTCTCGCCCGTTTTCGTGCTGCGGACGCGGTAGACATAGGGCGTGTCCGGCTTGAGGCCGCTCAGAGTCAGGCCATGCGCGCGACGCGCACCCGGAGCAACCGGAACCGGCTTCAGCGTCTCGGCGCTTTCCCCGACCCAGACTTCGGCGCCCAAAGGTCGGTCAAATTCAAACGACAGTTCAATTCCATCCGCACGCGGAAGATTGAGATAAGGCGGCTGGGTGAAATGAAGCCGGTCGGCATAAAGACGCCCTTCGTCCACCAGGGTGTGACGCGCCTTGAACCGCGCGGCGACGTCTTGGGGCGTAAACGCTGAGCTCTCGACGGCGGCGAGGTTCACCAGATTGGCCGGGATCATATAGGGCTCGCGGCCAAGATAGCTGTCGAGACGGATCGGACCTTTGGCCTTGATGGCTGGCACGGTCTCGGAGGCCATCGGCGCGCCGTTATGATAGACCGTCAGGCGAACCTGACCCTTTTGCTTTGTGGTTTTGAGCGTTTCGCGCACGAGCACCAGATGATGCCAGCGTTCGAGATAGCCGAACTTTTGGCGGTCTGTATGGCTCAGGCTCAGGCCCTGTCCGGCTACGACCTGGCCGTCGTAATAGCCCAACCGCGTCTGGCCAACGCTCAGGAGCGCCCCAACCGGCTGATTAACGTGATCGAGTACCCACAGCTCAGCGGTGAAGTCCCCTTGCGGGGCACGCTCGGACAGCACCTGGCTGTGCGTGGCCTCAAGGTCTGCGAGTCGTAGGGCCGGGCTTAAGGGGACGCTCAGGCCAGGCACCGGCTTCGCGGCCTTAGGCCGGACCGCCGCGGCCCGAGGCAGATCATAGGCCGGTTCAAGCCGCCATTCCGTCGCCTGTAAGGGTGTGACGAGCAAGGTGGTCGCCAGCAGGAGCCCCCCTAAACTGGCCGCGACCCCCATAGCACCCGCGTTTCGGTATGGACGCATGAACGGCATATTCGCCTCCTGAAAATCAGATTTAATTATCGTACTAGCGACATTATGCGACATTGTTATGAATAGAGACGGGAGTCCTCGCCAATTTCCCGGCTCACACCGCAACAAACGGAGTTTTGCCCTGGGCTTAGCGACCTAGTCTGAACGCCATTCAGACAGAGGAGCCCAATGCGATGGCCGTATTAAATGAATCCGTTGCCCTCATCACCGGCGCCAGTTCCGGGATTGGCTATGACGCCGCCCGCCTGTTCGCTCGTGAAGGCGCGCGTGTGGTGGTGACGGGACGACGCGAAGCCGCCTTAGCCGCACTGGTTGATGCCATTCGGGCAGACGGAGGGGAGGCCGTCGCCCTGGCCGGGGATATTCGGGACGAAGGCTTGGCGCGTGATCTGGTCGACCTCGCCACGTCAACCTACGGCGGGCTGGATATTGCCTTTAACAATGCCGGGATCACAGGACCCTCGGCCCCCGTGCCGGATATGGCCCGCGATACCTGGCAAGAGGTGCTCGACAGCAACCTGACCAGCGCCTTTCTGGGGGCGAAGTATCAGATTCCGGCGCTTGTGGCGCGTGGCGGCGGGTCATTGATCTTTACCGCTACCTTTGTCGGCCACACCGTCGGCTTTCCGGGCATGGCGGCCTATGCGGCTTCTAAGGCGGGATTGGTGGGCCTGACCCAGTGTTTGGCCGCCGAATATGGACCGCACAAGGTCCGCGTCAACGCCCTGTTGCCGGGCGGGACGGATACGCCCATGGGGCAAGCCGCGACCCCAACCCCGGAAAGCCGGGCCTTCATCGAGGGGCTTCATGCGCTGCGCCGCCTGGCCCGTCCCGACGAGATCGCGCGGGCCGCCCTGTTTCTGGCCTCGGAGGCATCCAGTTTTGTGACCGGCACAGCCTTGCTTGCGGACGGGGGGATTTCGATCACCCGGACATGACGGGGCCTAACCAGATAAGTATCCTATTTCGACGGCTACGACTGCCCCACCATAAAAAAGCGGACCCCGAAGGGTCCGCAGTTGGAGGCATCGAGACATCATCTGCACCGGATGGACAGGTGCTTTTGCTGGCTCAATAGGTCAGATCGAAGCCAACACGCACATAACGCGGCGTGTTGTAGAAGGTGGGCATGCCGTAGAGCGCGCTCTTCACACCCGGGCCAGAGGTCTCGAAACCTTGCCGGCGCATGACGATCTGTTGATTGTTAAAGATATTGAACACATCGGCGCGGAGAACGAGTTTACCGCCCAATGCGTACTTTTCTGGCATGGTATAGCGCAGGGACATGTCGACGTTCTTCGTCCAGTCGGTCTTGAGACCCTTGCCACGGCCCGAGGGTTTGCCGTCACAGAAGAACGAGATCGAGCCATAGCTGGCGGCGTAGGCGTCGGTCGGGTGATATCCCATGCAGGACAGACGGGCAGGGGATTGCACCAGAACGTTTGCCCCCACCGTCAGATTATCGGTCAAGGCATAGTTGCCCCACAGTTTGAGCGTATGGGCCCGGTGGTTGGACAACAGACCCTTGCCATTGTCGGTAAAGCCCGGCGCGTCATAAAGGTACGTTCCACCGGCTGTGTCCTGTGTCGCATTTGACGTCGCCGTCACAGTGCCTTCGTAGTTCCCGTATGACTTAGACAGGGTATAGGACCCTTGCAGACCCCATTTTCCGTCAAAGGCGCGCTTGAAATCAAAGACGAGCGCTTGATAGGTGCGGGTGGGCTTTGTGTAACGACCCAATTGCGCCGAGGTGAGGGTCACAACGCGCTGAGTGGTCTCGGCGCCATAGAGGCCCTGAAGGCGAATGGTCACATCCCGATCGCCCGGGTTCCAGACGTGATATCCGGAGGATGCGCGATACAGCGAAGGATCCAGTTTATTGTCGACGAAGTACTGATTGATCGCGTCTGCGAAATCTGAATCTTCCGACACGTCGTCCAGTTCACGACGGGTATAGTTCGCGCCAACGCTCCACAGATCATTGATGCGATAGGTCAGGCCCAGGATCACTTCCGTGTCCTTGGTGGGCTTCAGGTCAAACGCAGCCTTGGCATTAGCGGGTTCCTGGATCCCGCCCTGGTGTACGTTACAGTTGCCTTGGCCGATAGCCGTGTTGAGGAACGCCAGGCTGCCAATGCTGGATCCAGTCGGACAGGCCGAGTCATAATGCAGTCCTGGGATATTCAGGGCCGGACCAACCGCCGCCGGAAGCCCGGTGTTGGGATCAATGACAAACCCGCCCGCCGGTGCCGCAAACTTTTGTTCAAAGTCCAGGTCACGACCACGGAAGCCCAGGCTCATGGCAGGCGGAATATAGTTTTGACCGAAGGACCCATAGAGCTTCAGATTACCGTCACCAATCGGATCCCAGCTGAAGCCAAGACGAACCGCCATATTGTCTTTCAGATCAAGATACTTCTCGCCCGAAAGGTTGTATTGAATAAAGTCGTCTTTGCGCACGCCAATCTGAAGGTTCAGATCCGGAGTTACATCCCAGGAGTCCTGGATATACATGGCGTTGGCTTCGGCCGAGACATTGCCGCCCCACACCAGATAGCGATAGTTCAGGGCATCTTGAGCCGGGTTCAGCGGATTGGCTTCGTAGGTAAAGGTTGCATGAGCAGACCCCGGCGCCGCCTGGGTTTTGATCATGGCATTCTTTTCGGAGTCGATCCCGAAGCGCACATGGTGACGCCCAAAGGCTTCAAACCGCAGATCGCCATCCACGCGATAGAAATCGCGCTCGATTTCGGTCACGAGGGCAGAGGTGCTGGCCTGAGACTTTGACAAGACCGTCGACCCGCCACCGCGCGTGTCAACGACATAGTAGTCCGTCGTATTCGCGGGCAGGTCGCTAATACGGTCTTCCATTCGGCCCATAGCCGCCGAGATAGAGAGCCAGTCCGTAAATTTCCCGTTATAGTTTATAACGTGATTTTTGCCGCCGCGCTCTCTGATCAGCTTAAAGTTCGGGTTCAGAGCGCCAGTCTGCCGGGTTCCAGCAACATAATTATAGCCCTCACGGGTATATTTGCTGGTCGTATCAAAGAAGGTCGCGGATAAGCGATGGTCTTCATTAATGTAACCATCAATTTTCAAACCAAAGAACGGATCCTTTGTGTTTGTAACTGCATTCATGCCTGATCTGTAGAGCGCTTGCTTTGCAGTAATATCATTGAATTGATATAAACCGTAAGCAAACAGCCGATCTTTGATGATGGGCCCGCCCATCTCAACGGTATATTGACGGCTGTCGTTTCGCTTCTGATCTCCGTGCTCAAAGAAAGTATCACGGCTGTTGGCGCGCCATCCTTCGGGTTCAATATTACCGTGCAGCGCGAACATGAAATCATTCGTGCCGGATTTCGTGGTGGCATTCACAACGCCCCCCGTTGCGCGGCCGAATTCAGCGTGGAACCCGCCCGTCTTCACTTCGACTGTTTTATAAAAATCGAAGGGGATGAGCGCGCCACCAATAAAGGTATCCGGGTTGGTAATATTAAGGCCGTCTATATAGTAGGCGTTTTCTGCAACGGATCCGCCCGAGAACGACGCACCACCCGGCGTACCCGTTACACCAAAGCTGGGGTTGCCCGCAGAAACCATCGGCGCTAACAGAGTAACCGCCGTGATACTTCTGTTAATCGGCTGTGTCGACGTGATATCTTCCAGATCGATATTCAGACCCGTAGTCGTCTTGGTGAAGTCACTGCGACGGCTTTTGCCACGAACAACGACGACCTCAACCCCTGCTTCAACACTCTGCATCGCGATTTCGTATCGCACTTCCTGCGAAACAACAACTTTGAGCTGTGTTTCTGTCGTGTTGTAATTATTAGCGCTGACCAGCGCTTTGTACTCGCCCGGAGGAAGGAGTGAGGCAACAAAACGTCCCGAAGCATCCGTAGTAAAGGTGCGATTTATACCAGTACTTTCAGATGTAAGATTAACATTTGCATTAGATACTGCCTTGCCTTTATCATCTTTAACTGTACCAATGATTGATCCAGTTGTATAATCTTGTGCCACGGCAACAGTTGGAATAATTGAAATTCCAACTGTAGAAATAATAGTGGCAGAACCAGACAGCAAACTTGTTGCTAATAAAAAAGTGCGAGATAGTTTGTATTTTGCAGAGCCTCTCTTTGGGCTCATATTTGTACTTTTTGTCATTGCATTAACTCCCCATTTCTTCTTATGCCACTTTCAGGCATTTTATAATTCCGGCGGAAATTTAGAATGCGAAAGGGCCTTGCGACGAAACGTGCGTTTATTGAGATAAAGGCGTATATTTGTAATGTTATACCTGATTTTATTACATAAAATTTATATTGAATAGTGCGAACTGCCTAAATTATTGTTTGCAATGTAAAATATAAATTTGTTGGATTCTGAATAATGTAAGTATAATATCAATATTATTTGTATAAATTATTACAAAACTCATGTTTTGTTTAAACGGCTTTGTGAAAGCGCCCGCGATCGCCGTCGAATGAGGATATGGCTAAGCCGTGGCGCTATTCCTTCCAATTCTTCGTACGCCATGTGTGGCTAGGCGAAATACAGAAATGACAGATGTGGGATCCAGCTTGGAGTCGCCTTAAAGGCAGGCTAGAGCTGCCTTTACGTTTGTCTGTTTGAGGCCCGCATGAGCGTACTACCCGAAGAGTCGTCATCCGTCCCCGCATCCGCCACTGGCCGCCGCCGCGAAACCGGCAGCCTCTCCATCGGCGCGCTGAAAGCCTTTGTGGCGGTCGTCGATCAAGGGTCATTTTCCCGGGCCGCCCAGACCTTGGGGGTGTCGCAACCCAACGTCTCCAACCAGATTAACAGCCTCGAACAGATCTGTGGCGTCCGATTGCTGAACCGTCGCACCCAAAACCAGACCCTGACCGAAGCCGGGCGTGAGCTCTATACCCGGGCCCGGCTAGTGCTGAGCCGGGTCGAGGATTTCGAAGCGACGGCCAATCTGTTTACCGGCTTGAAGCGCGGGCGGTTGACCGTGGGCTTTTCCACGCCCCCCATTACTATGCAAATGATCAGCCGCTTTCAGCAAACCTGGCCGGATGTGTCGGTGCTGACGCGGCTTGGCAATACCCGGACCCTGACCCAGGATGTTCTGGATTGTCGGGTTGACGTGGCGATCCTGTCGCTGTTGGAGCCGGATCCCGCCTTGGCCTGTCATCGCGTGTTCGAACAGGGGCTGAATGTTATGGTCCCGCTCGATCACGCGCTGGCGAAGGAACCGGCGATTAGCCCCCAGACCCTTGCCACCCTGCCGCTGGTCGCCCGCGAAGACGGCTCTGTGACGCGCGCCTTGACGGAAATTGCCCTCGGACATGGCGCGGCCTGTCTCGACCGGGCCTTCGTGGTCGAAAGCCGCGAGGCTGCCAAGGAAGCAACCGCCCAAGGCCTTGGATTTGCTCTGGTCCTCGACGGCGAAACCGGTTCGGACAGTCGGCTGTGTGCGGTTCCGGTTGCCCCCCTGACCCGCAAGGCCGGTGTTTATCTGGTGACGCTGCGGGAAAACCTCGAGATCCCAGCGGTTTCCGCCTTTGTGGCCCTTGCCGGAAACCCGCCCGGCTGATATTCGCATATCAAATCTAATGAACAACAAGATTTGATATAATTATGACTGAGCTGTCACCCTCCCTTGCCGCTGTCGCAACCCTGCGCGCGGAAATCCTCGATATCTACCTGGGCAACGCCGTTCGGCCCTATGGCCTTTATGGGCTCAACCAGCTTCAGCATGCGTTGCAGTCGGCTGCCCACGCCGAGGAACAAGGCTTGTCCTCAGCCATGGTACTGGCTTGTCTCCTGCATGATGTGGGACACATGATCCACGACCTGGGTGAAGCCCCGGCCGAAGACGGCATCGATGATGCCCACGAAGCCCTTGGCGCCAACTGGGCGGCCGCCCGTTTTGTCCCGGCGCTGAGTGAGCCAATCCGGTTGCATGTCGCCGCCAAGCGTTATTTGTGCACCGTCGATCCGGCCTATGAAGCGCGTTTGGCCAAGGACTCGCGCATCTCGCTGGCGCTTCAGGGGGGCCATATGACCGATGCAGAACTGACGACGTTTTTGGCAAAGCCCTGGGCCCAGGATGCCCTTCACCTGCGTCGGATCGACGAACTGGCCAAGGACAAGCACGCCGTCACCGACCCTCTGGAAGCCTTTCTGGACCGGCACCTGTCCCCGGAACTGATGGTGTCCATCGCCCCTTAATAACTGACCCAACGGATCAGGACATTTCGTCCGATTGTCTCTGCATCCCCGACTCTGTAGCTTGGTTATCCTTTGCAAGATCAAGGTGCGCCATGACTGATCCAGACATCCTGACCGCCAATCCGTCTGCAAGTGACTGGGCCACACATCGCGGGGCCGCCTGGGCGGCGCATCTGACGGCCATGGAAGCAACGCTTGAGCCCGTCAATGCCCCCCTGATCGCCGCCTTGTCTCTGGGTGATCAGCCCTTGCGGGTCGCGGATCTTGGATGCGGCGGCGGGGCCACGACCCGGGCGCTCAAGGACCAGGCGGTTGCAGGAAGCCAGATCGACTGCTTTGATATCTCTCCGGATCTGATTGACCTTGCCAAAGACGATCCGCGCCATAGCGGTCTGTCCTTTTTCGTCGCAGACCTGTCTGTGACGGTGCCGCCTGCGGCAGCCTATGACCGACTGGTGTCACGGTTTGGCATGATGTTCTTTGATGACCCGGCTGCAGCGTTTGCCAATCTGCGGCCCTGGCTGACACCGGGCGGGGTCCTGGCGTTTGCAGTTTGGGGCCGGCCCGAAGAGAATCCGTGGATGACCGTCACCGCCGAGGTGATTGGCAAGTTTGTTTCCTTGCCTGCCCCCGTGGCCGATGCACCGGGTCCGTTCCGCTATGCAGATCCGGCCCCTCTGGCGACACTTTTAACGCGGGCGGGATTCCTGGATGTGAGTGTCGGAGCCTGCCGCCCGGATCTGTGGGTTGGAGGGGGTCTGTCCCCCGCTGAGGCCACGGATTTTGCCCTGTCCGCTTTCGGCGTCGCTTCGGCTCTGAGGGATGCGGACAGCATGACCTTGGCCGCCGTGCGTGCAGCCCTGACCGAGCATTTCAACCGCCACACCGACACCCAGGGACACGTCCGCCTTAGCGCCTGCGTCCAGATCATTACTGCACAAGGCTGAGACTGTCGGGAGGACTTCTGTCTTACAGCATTGCACAGTCTGTGGGCCGCATCGCTAAAAATGTGCAATTGACACCGAGGGACAAATTCCAGCCTCTTTTGTTGACAGCCTGTCATTTAGAGGGATAATGCGATTATTGTGGCAAAGTCCACGCCGCCGGGAAACTGGCGTTATAATAATGAGGAAACGTTTCTAATCGATCTGAAGTGCAGCCCGTCTTGGGTTTTGTTTTGGATCGTAAATGACACCGGTGTCAAAGCCGCACCCAGGGAGAGTGACATGACAGGTTTGCGCACAGAAAAACGCCAATTGCGTTCAGGTTTAATCAGCTCTGCATCCGCAGCCATCCTATTGATTGCGACCAGTGCCATGGCCCAACAGGCTGCCCCGGCGTCGAAACCAGCCTCTGAAGAGGTTCAGGAAGTCGTCGTCACCGGTTTTCGCAGTTCTCTGCAATCGGCCATCAGTGAAAAGCGTCGCAGTGTCGATATGGTTGACGCTATCAAGGCCGAGGATATCGGGAATTTTCCCGACCTGAACCTCGCTGAATCGCTGCAACGTATTCCTGGTATTGCCATTGACCGTGACGGTGGTGAAGGCCGTCAGATTACAGTGCGCGGTCTGAACTCTGAATTCTCACGCACGCGACTGAATGGCCTAGAAGCTTTGGCCACGGCAGCAGGTAAAGACGGTGCAGCAGGGACCAATCGTGGTCGCGGCTTTGACTATAACGTATTTGCGGCGGACCTGTTCAGCGCCCTTACGGTACGCAAGTCGATGTCAGCCGAGGTCGAAGAAGGCTCGCTGGGGGCCACCATCGACCTGCAAACCGCCCGGCCTTTTGACTATAAAGGCTTTACCATGGCCGCTTCGGCGGCGGCTGGTTACAACAGCGTCTCGAAGGAGGCCAGCCCGCGCACGACCTTCCTGATTTCGAACCGCTGGGCTGACGGGCGTTTAGGCGCTTTGCTGTCAGTAGCCTATGAGACCCGAAATGTCCTCGAAGAATCGACCACCACGACGCGCTGGGAAAATTCGAGTTCAGCGGGTACGGCGGGGCGTTATAAATCCTACAGTACGGACGGCGGCAAGACTTTCATCAACATTCCGACGGGTACGGCTGCCATTATCGATCCGGAGGCTTTGAAGGTTGTTAATTCACTCCACCCGCGCATACCACGTCACAATCGCTATGAGACCGACCAGAAGCGTCTCGGGATCACCGGCGCGTTCCAGATGCGCCCTGTTGAGGGCACCCTGATCACCCTCGAAGGTCTTTACGCGCAATTTGGCGCGGACCGGAAAGAGTGGGAAATCGAAGCCATTTCCTTCTCGCGCGGCGGAAGAGGCCTGCCGGCTTCATCTGTCTATGATTACGCGATCGATAGCCGCGGCGTCATGACCAAGGGGTCATTCAATGATGTGGATATCCGCTCGGAAAGCCGCTTTGACGAACTCACCACGACCTTTAAGCAACTGGGCCTGACATGGGATCAAACCTGGTCGGATCGCCTGAGCTCAAAATTGGTCATCGGCGCCTCTAATTCGCTTCAGGACAACCCAGAGCAAACAACATTTACGTTCGAGTCCTATGACGTTGACGGATACCGCTATGACTACAGCGATCCGACCAATCCACGCTTTGACTACGGTAAATCAAATACAGGATGTAAACCGGATCAGGGATGTTACTGGACCTATTCGACCAGCAACAGTCTGGGTGATCGGTCATTGATCCGACTTCGACCCAATCGTACTGAAAATGCTTTCGATACGATCAAGTTCGATGTGAACTATAATCTCAATGACATGTTCACATTGAAGATGGGGGTGGCTAAACGGCATTATGAGTTCAGCTCGAACGAATTTGGTCGTTATACATCTGCACCGCAAACCCGGGATGAAGATGCTGGTGGTTTGATTGCGACTTTGATCAATGCCGATATCGCCAAATATTCCAATACTGTTACGGTGGAAGGGAATACTTATCTGATCCCGAACCTGGATCTGATCCGGTCAACCTTTAAGTATGACTGCCGTTGTACCAATGAGTTTGGTGTGTTCACTATGAACGAAACCAACTCCAGCTCACGAAACAATAATCGTCAAGCTGAAGAAGACAGCATGTCTTATCATGTCCAGCTAGACTTCAATTTTGATGTGTTCGGTATGCCGCTGCGCGGGAATGTCGGTACGCGTCAAGTTACAACTGATCTGACGGCCACGGGCTTTATCGGTCAGGGAAACAATGCCGTCCTGACCACAGTCAAACGCAAGTACAAAAACAGTCTGCCCTCGATCAATCTTGTGCTGGAACCGCGCAATGACGTCTTCATTCGCTTCGCGGCCGCCCAGACCATGGCCCGTCCAACGCTGCTTAGCCAGACCCCGGGTGGGGGCTCGATCAATACGTCAAACCTGTCGGTTACGACGGGTAACCCGAACCTTGATCCCGTCCGGTCTGACAATATCGATCTGAGCATCGAATGGTATCCGGATCGCGATACCTTGGTCAGCTTTGCGGTGTTCAAGAAGGAAATCAAATCCTACATCCAGCGTGTGGCCACCCAAGTGCCGCTCAGCCAGCTTGGCTACCAAGCTTCGGATTTCGGTTTGACGGGCGACCCGATCTTTACGGTCACAACCCCAACCAACACACCGGGCGGTCCGCTTGAAGGGTTTGAATTCAGCGTTCAGAAGCCTTTTACCTTCCTCCCGGGCATCCTCAAAAATACTGGCGGGATCTTCAACTACACGCATGTAGACTCGGACATCACTTACATCATCACGCCCTCTTTGACGGCGCCGGTGATCAAAACTGAGAAGCTCTTGGGCCTCTCCAATAAGTCGTGGAACATGACGCTCTACTATGAAGATGAGCGTTTCAATGCCCGCGTCTCCTACGCGTCGCGTTCGGGTTACCTGTCACAATTGAACCCGGGCTCCTCGGCTCTGTTCTGGGGTAAGAACGAGACCAAGAACCTGGATGCTCAGGTCTCCTGGAATGTCAACAAGAACGTCACTGTATCACTTGAGGCGATCAACCTGACTGACCAAGCCGATGACAAGTTTATCGCCTATGACACTCCGCAAGGAAATAAGGTGGATGATCTGATGTATGAGTATTCCAACACGGGTCGTCAGTTCTTCCTCACGGCGAAGTACAAGTATTGATACAACTCACAGGGGGGGAGTCGTCCCTCCTCCCTTGTCTCTCTCGCGCCGGAACTTCGGTTCCGGCGTTTTTTTATGCTCAGAGGGATAAAGACAAAAAAAACCCGCCCGGTTAAAATCCGCGCGGGTTCATCTTGTGGACAAGCGGTCTCTTCTGGTGGTTATCCCGCAGCCGGACGTAAAGGCCCGGTAACCTTGGCTGGAGCCTTTGAAAACCAGGCGTAGCCATTGCGTCGCTCGAGGCTGATGACATTCACATCGTCATAGATACGACCGTCACGGTCCCCGAATACGGGCTTGAGTGTGCCCAGGGTATAGTATCGCGACCAAATTGGCCCGGCCCCGGACACAGGAACCAGTTTCATGCCGTCCTCGGGTGTGCGCACCCAATCCACGCCAAACAGGGCCAAACGCGCCAGAGCTGCCTTACCCGCCTCATAGGCTTTCGCCAGCGCCGCCCCCTCTTTTGCCGCATCCCGAAGCAGGGTGAGCACATCCGCGCTTTCGGTGCTTGATAAGGCCACGGGCTCAAAGGCGCGTGCTGCCACCGGCTTGAGGCTTCGGGCATCATATTGCTGGGCCCATAACGGGGCCCCCAGATCCGGCTGGGTCTGCAGCCTCAGCAACAGCTGCACACCCTTGTCGTATTGTGCGCGCGCCAAGCCCCGCTCGGAGTCTGTGAGGGCTGAAAATGCGCCCTCCCCATGGGCCACAGCCCGCAACAAGCGCAGGATATTGACCATCATATTGTCATTGAGGGTAACCGCGTCGTGATAA
Organism: Asticcacaulis sp.; assembly: GCA_046289215.1. GTDB lineage: Bacteria > Pseudomonadota > Alphaproteobacteria > Caulobacterales > Caulobacteraceae > Asticcacaulis. The sequence continues at coordinate 28,514 of JBKBWB010000001.1, forward strand.
CCCCCCTGTAGGGGCCAGACCTGGGGCCATCCGCCATTGGGGTACTGGGATGTGGCGATATAGTTCAGCCCTTTTCGCAATGCGGCCAGCGCAACCTCGGCCATGACATCATCATGACTGATGACTTGCCCAAGGAAAAACAGCTCATGAATCGTGGCCCCGTTGTCAAAGGTGCCGACGTAGCTTCCCATCCGTTCCGGGCGCGGATCCTTGGCAAAGCCAGAATCAGGCACAAAGCTCTGACCGCGTTGTCGCGGGGCCTTGTCGCGGGGCTGGTTCTTGCCCCACCCGCCGACGGGCAGCTGGAATGACAGGATATTGCGAGTCACCTGGCGCCCGGCTTCGGATCGATACCATTCGGCCGGTTGATTCAGCGGCATGGTGCGAAGGCCGTTGCCATCCTCAGGGGGTAAGGGCAGGCCCGCAAGGCCCGCTCGCTCCTGCGTGAGTTGCGCCAGCATAAGAGCTTTAGCCGCGCTTGATCGTTCAGCGTAAGCGGTCCAAGCTTCAGCCACGGGGTCCGGGCGTGCGCCCATGTGGGCCAAGGCTGGAACGGGTAGCAACGCCGTTGCGCCCAGAAACATGTGACGGCGGTTTAGCAACAGCGTCATGAGACAGCCTTTCAGCTCAAAGGGCGCGATAGGTCAGATCAGAAAAGGTGGCCTCGCCGGCGCCGGCGGCGTAAAGCCCGGGACGCAGCGCGAGGAAGCCGCCCTTGGTATTGTGATGATAGCCTGATACATCCATGCCGCGATCAAAGCGATCCCACTGCTCACCATCTTTGGACAGCCAATAGCTGACGATATGGTCCCGGTTCAGCACCCGTAACCATAACGCGCGGCCATAGGGGTTCGCCGGACGACCGCGTTCCAGCCCATATTGGTGCGTGACAAAGCGCTCGGCATCAAACCCTAAACCACAGTAGAGCTGGTCATCGTAAAACAACACCACACCGGCGGTGGTCCCTTCGCCCAAGCGGATCCGACAGGTGACGCTATAGCGTCGGTCACCGACCGTCAGGCACAACGGCGATGACGTCCGCGGCGATTGGCCCCGTGCAGACAGGATCAGCTGGCCATTGTCGCGGCGAATCCGGGCCTTGTCAGCCGCATCGGGCTTAAAAAAGGCCCACTTAATGCCATAGGTATCGTCGCGGAAATCATCGGACAGGGCGTTCGGTTTAAAGGATCCTTGCGCTTGGCCCGGGAAGGGCACGCGAAGCGGCTTGGACAGATCCCCACCGCCAACGTCAAACCAGCCGTCTGCGTCCCATGTGACGGGCGCCAGCAGGGTTTGGCGCCCTAGAGTCACAAAGTCCCGTTCATAACCATGGTAGACAGCCCACCAATTTCCCGGACTGGCTTCAAAGATTGTGGCATGGCCACGCGACCACCACAGCTCGTCGCGGTTTTGTGTCCGGACTAACGGGTTACGCGGATGGTGTTCCCAGGGACCGTGCAGACTGCGCGACCGGGCCGCTATGACCATGTGGCCAGTCGGCGGGCCGGCTGTCCCGCCGACAGCGGTCACCATGTAGAACCAAGCCCCTCTGCGGAAAATCTTTGGGCCCTCAGGGGAAAAGCCTTCAACATCCCAATCAGAAGGGTAGCGCCAAGGGTCATAGACTTTTTCCGGCACACCGAGTGTCCGCAGCCCATCATCCGATAGTCTGACCCGCTGTCCGCCATTCAGGAACAGCCAGCGGCTACCATCCTCAGCGACAGCGTGTCCCGGATCAATGTTACGCGGCAGGTTCAGGTCAAGGGGCTCGCTCCACGGACCTTCCGGGTCAGGCGCCGTCATCACCCAGTTTGTGGTTTTGGACCCGGGCTGACCATTCGCCTTGGTTGGAAAGTAAAGGTAGTAGCGGCCCTTGTGGGCGCATAACTCCGGGGCCCATACCGATCCGACGGGTGTCGTCAGGGCCGCCGTCACCGGGGTCCAGTTCAGCAAGTCTTCCGAACGCCAGATCAGCAGGCCCGGATAGACATCAAAGGTTGAAAAGACCATGTAGAACAAGACTTTTCCACGCTTTTCCACGCGCAAGATCGAGGGATCAGGGCGGTCGCCCGAGACAATTGGGTTGAGGAACAGTCCGTCGCCCAGATTCGCTTGTCTTTGGCCTTCTGGACCCCGAGACCATTGCGGCTCTTCACGGGCATCACAGATTGGCGAAGGAGTCTTTTGAGTTTCGGATCTTGAGTGCCCTGGAAGCAGCCCCGCTAACCCTGTTCCACCAGCAAGGCCAAGGAGGCCTTGTTTAAACAGATGGCGGCGGTCGAGTCTCATGGTTTTGTCCACTTCTGCGTTCGCCCATAGACACCGGTGTCAATGCGAGTTTAGAGTGATCCCGCCTTGAATCAAGCCACCAGAGTGGAGCGTGTTATGAAATCGGCTCTCAGCCCCTTGTTTTCGAGACTCCTGCTCTCACTCGGTCTGGTCTTTTGCCTCACTCAAGCTTTGGCGTCTCAACCAACGCCGTCGGTTCAAACCTCGATCAATACCCTCAAGATCGTGTTGGTTGGGGACTCGACCATGCAAAGTCAGACTGGCTATGGCGGGGCCTTCTGCGCCTATCATGTGGCCCCGGCTGTTGCTTGCCTTAACCTCGGGCGAGGGGGCCGTTCGACCTCATCTTACAGAGCCGAAGGGTCCTGGGACGTGGCTTTGGGCGAGATGCGTAACCCGCGCCATAGCAAAACCTATGTGCTGATCCAGTTCGGCCACAACGATATGCCCGGCAAGCCTGGGCGGTCCACAGATCTGAAAACGGAATATCCGGCGAACCTCGTGGCTTACATCCACGAGACTCGGGCGGCGGGGGCCATACCGGTGTTGGTGACGCCTCTGACAAGACGCAGCTTTAAAGACGGAGCGCTGGTTGATGATTTGGCGCCTTGGGTTGCGGCTATGCGGTCGGTTGCCCGGGATCATTCGGTTCCATTAGTGGAGCTCAATGCCGTCAGCCGTGAGCAAACCATCGCCGCGGGCCCGGTGGGGTCGCTGAGCTTTGCCCAAGTCGCTCCGGATCCATCTCTCGTCCTTGCAGCCAGAACCGGCACGAGCGGAAAAGCTGCGGGTAAGCCTGAACCCCGGCCCGCGCCCCAAAGCGGTCCGGCCCGTCACCGGATCACGCCTTATTTTGACTATACGCATCTCGGGACTGAGGGCGCGATGCGAACGGCCTATGCATTTACCCAGGCGCTCGGTACAGCCGTACCGGATCTTGCCCCCTACTTAATTGAAGAGTCGCCGCGATGACGGCATGCACGATCAATCGCCGCTCTGTGATTGCAGGGGGCGGCGCGGGCGCTCTGATCGCGACGGGCATGTCCAATGAGACTGTCGCCAAGCCTGTCCGTATGCGGACTGTTCGTGTGGCGACCCGTTCTGGGATGGTTGAGGGCCGAATTCAGGACGGGGTTATCGCTTTTGACGGCATTCCATATGGCGCTGATACAGGCCCCTCGCGTTTTCAGCCCCCACAGGAACCGGAGCCTTGGCGTGGCATAGGCAATGGTCCGGACCGTCAACGGGCTTGCTGGCAGAATGCGGCGACGGACGTGCCGCAATCTGAGGATTGTTTGTTTCTCAATCTGACGACACCGCGGTGTGACTCAGCCCAGCGACCCGTCCTCGTCTATGTGCATGGCGGGGCCTACATGACGGGCACCGCCGCAGATCCACTTTATGATGGAGCGGCTTTAGCCGCCAAGCATGATGTGGTCGTGGTGCGGATCAATCATCGTTTGAATGTGTTCGGGTATCTCTATCTTGATCCGATTGCCCGAAAAGTAGGGGGACCGTCAAAACGCTATTTCGGATCCGGGAATGCGGGGCAAGCGGACTTAATTTTGGCTTTGCACTGGATCCGAACCCACATCCGCGATTTCGGTGGGGATCCAAGCCGGATCCTGATCTTTGGCCAATCAGGCGGGGGCGCAAAAATCGCGACCCTTATGGCCCAGCCGGACGCCGCAGGCCTGTTCAACCGGGTCCTGACCATGTCGGGCCAACAGGTCACCGCATCTGGCCCCCTCAACGCAACACGACGCACCCGCGCCCTTTTGTCGACATTGGGTGTGCCCGAAACCGAAGCTGGATTATCGCAACTGCAGAAAATCCCCCAGCGTGATCTGCTTCAGGCCCTCAAGATCACGGACCCGATCCTGCAAACAGGTGGGCTCTACCTGGGTCCGGTAATGGATGGCAAAGCCTTGATGCGGCACCCATTTTTTCCGGATGCACCAAGGCAATCCGCCCGAATACCCATGATCATCGGCAATACCCGCGAGGAGACCCGCTACTTTTATGCGCGAAGTCCTGAGTTTTTCACCCTCGATTGGGCCGGGTTGATGGAGGCCTTACCGGGCGGGATGCGGGTCGATATCGATCCAACGCGCGTCATAGACACATATCGCCGCCTTTATCCCGAGGCGGATGCGAGTACGATCTTTTTTCTGGCGACGACAGTTTCCCGATCATGGCGCGGTGCCGTCGAAGAGCTTGAAGCGCGGGCCCGGCAAGTCGGCCGTGATGTAGCGTCGACCTGGACCTATCAACTGAACTGGAAATCCCCCTTGGATGCGGGCCGGTTCGGGGCATGCCATACGCTCGACATTCCACTTATGTTTGGCACGACTCGTGCCAAAGGCGCGCTGAGCGGTGACGGGCCTGAAGCGCGTCGCCTTGCGGATCAGTGCGGAACCCTACTGGCCCGATTTGCCCGAACAGGTGATCCGCGTGGGCCAGAGGTGGCCGACTGGGCTCCCTATGATCTGGGCCGCCGGACCACCCTGATGTTGGACTTGCCCTTGTCAATCGCAGAAGATCCGCGAGGGGAAGAACGAAGACTGTTTGCAAGTGTCCCTTATGTTCAGCCCGGAACCTGAGATTACCGGAGCTTTGACCGAAGATCTTTGAACAGGCTGGCCCATCCAGCTTTCGGCGCCATTGTGCCAAGATCCCAATCCGCCTCCTGAAACGCCTTATACGTCGGCGCATATTTGGGATAACCGCTGCTGTTTTCGGTCTCCGCGTCGATAATCAGGCCCCGCCCTTCCGCCACGTCGGAAAGCAGTTTTAAGTCAATCAGGTCTCGATCCCATGGACGTGCCCCAGCGGTACGATAGATCTCATTTTCGATACGGGCCGCCGGGATGATACGGATATCCCCAGGCAAATAGGGGCGTTTATCAGCGAGCATGCGCGCGGAGGACTGAGTATATCGCCCCGTTAAGGGCAAAGGCTTGCCAAACATATCGACGGCGATGTTATCGCGTATGTGGACAAGCACATCCCCATTTCCGCCGAGTAGAAACAGCGGAAGCCCGGACGCTGTATCCGGCCCGGCCCGGTAAACATTACCAACAATTGCTAAGCGTCCTGACTGAAATGCACGCCCCTGCCATTCATGATCTATCAGATTGTAATGAATGGCGCGCTTGCCAGGGTTGTAGATGAAGTTGTTCACTTGGGCCGCATGGACCCCACCTTTGAACAAGGCATTTCGCTCATAATTTGAAGCGTAGAGGTTCCCATAAAGCAGCAAGCCGGTAACGTTATCGTGGAACAAGCTACCCTTGGAATGCTCCCCCTTAGGGTGGATCGAATGGCTCAGGCACTCATAGATCAGGTTGTTGGAATAGGTGATCTTGTGGGATGTCCCCCGCCGCCACTCTGCTGGGGTTTCTCCGGCAAATCGCGTTCCCGAGGCCGATAGATTTTCGTCGGAGCCCCATGACAAAGAGCAGTGATCGACAATAACGTTGTGGCTACGCGTTGCACAAAAGCTGTCGTAATCTGGCCCTGCCTTTTTGGCGTGTCCTGCTTCGCCGGGTCTAAACATAATATGCTGAATAATCACATTGTGCGTATCCAGTGTATTGGTCTCGCCCCGGATAAGGGTGATGCCCGGTGACGGCGCTGTCTGGCCCGCGATTGTGATGTATGGGTTTTTGATCGACAGGGTTCGCGTCTGAAGATCAATGACGCCGCCAACCTCAAAGACGACGATACGCGGACCTTCGGCTTCCACGGCCGCGCGCAGGGATCCGGGGCCCTCATTGGCCAGGGTTGTGACCCGTATGATCCGCCCCCCCGTTCCGCCGACCGTATCGCGAGCCCAACCTTTGATGTCGTATGTGGCCGGGTTGAGCACAAAGCGGGGACCGGTTTTTTTACGCTTCCGTCGGGTCTTGGCACTGGCCTCGTCGGTGAGGATGGCGGCGGACAGGGCGGCGCTTCCAAAGAGCATGTGGCGGCGTTGCAGCATGTGAGTTTCCCTATTTTTATCTTTTCTTGGCAGATCGCGTCCGGCTAAAGGGCGCCCTAGTATAGGAGTTTTATACCCTCTTCAAAGCTCTGGCGGGCGGCGTCCAGGATCGATGATCTCGCCGTCAATTCTTTTGGAATCATGCGTAACGGCGCCAGGCTCTCAAAGGCTGTAGATACGGGGTCCATTAGGCTGGAGACTTGATGCGCCCACGCCAGTAAGCGCTCTGCTTCGGGGTCGACGAATGTCTCGCCTGTGTCGTACCGCATGTGGATGAAAGCCAGCCAAGACCCGATCACCCGGGCAAAGGGCTTGGGATCGTGCCCTTGGGAACAGGCCAAGAGCATGGGGTCGATGATCCGTACTGGAATTTTCTGAGAACCATCCCACGCGATCTGCGCTAATTGATGCGCCAATTCGGGGTTCTCAAATCGAGCCCAAATCTGATGGGCATAGTCTTCGAGTGGCAGTCCAGGCAGAGGCTCAAGCAGTGGCAGAACAGCGTCCACCATCAGGCTCTGGACTGTACGGCGCAGGTCAGGATCTGAAGCGGCTTCTGCGACCGTCTTCATGCCCCGTAATTGGCCCGCATAGGCCAAGGCCGAATGGGCCCCGTTCAGTACCCAAAGCTTGGCGCGGGCGAATGGCGAGAGGCTATCGCAGA